>JAFGTF010000044.1 GCA_016934265.1 Spirochaetota bacterium | reverse complement strand
CCTTTACGCCACTGATATATTTTTATTGGCATAATTTACAAATTTCTTATTATTTGGACAAATGAAACCTTTTTAGAGTGAACTCATCGTTGTTTCTTATAAAAAACATTGACACCCAAAGAAAAATAAACTATTAATTAACTAAACGGTTAGTTACATGGCGAAGAAAAAAGATACGACACGACAGAGGATCCTCGACGTGGCCGAGATCCTTTTCTCCGATAAAGGGTACGACGGGGCGAGTATCGACGAGATCTCCCTGACCGCGGGCGTCAACAAGAGGATGATCTACTACTACTTCGGTAGTAAAAAGGGACTTCTCGATACGCTGTTTCAGAATTTTCTTCGGGAGTCCTCGTCGATGCTCATGAGCTTCGTAAGACACGGCGGTCTGGAATCGTCGCCGGACGAGGAAGCCGAGGAGTCCATCGGGAGCTACTTCGCCTACTACGAGGAAAAAAAGGACATACTGAAGATTATGCTCATGGAATCGCTGAAGGAAAAAGAGGGTGAAACGCCTCTCTTCAGCCTCGTAGATTTTTCGAGCGTTCTCGACGCTTCTGAGATCGACTACTACAACGCACAGAGCGGAATGAGCGAACGAGAGAAAAACCAGATGCTCGTTACTGAGTTCTTCACCGGCGTGATGCCGCTTCTCGCCTATGTCATCTTCAAGGAGAAGTGGTGCGGTCACTTTCACGTCACGAAACAGGATCTCGAGCGGTTCTACGACAGGGCGATGGAGATGACCCACATGGCGTACCACAGGATGCAGCGGAAAAAGGAATAATTTTTTTGGTACTTCTTGAGATTAGTTGATAAGTGTTATATACAAACCAGTGTTGACAATTGAATTGAGGATAAAGAACCTCTGAAAATCAATCCCCTCACAAGTCCTAAGGAGTTGATTTTTAGAGAATTGCGGAAATATCAACGATTATGTAGGGTCAATGTCGAGTTTTTATTGCTAAATCTGTATATTATAAAGAATTACAGAGGCTATCGCATAAATTTTAAAGAGTTTGGGCTTCATAATTATTAGTTATACAAATAATAAAAACTCGAATTTCACCCTATGTATCTGTCAAAGATTGTTGATACTTTTAGTGTCAACGGGGGCTGATACTTGTCAGATAAGGATAAACGTGTATCGTAAAAAAGAAGGCTCTTTTCCATATTGAATAGTGTTTTTACGGTAATAGTACTGTAAAAATCGTTGTATAAACAGATTGAGGTTTTCTAGTATAGGCACAGAAATGGGACAAAAAGAAAACAAAACTAAAGAGCTTTTACCCTTTGTCCTATTAATAATTCGCGTGATTGATACTCATATATCAGCAACGAAATTGGAGAAGGTCCTTTTTTTTTTAATCAGTTATTAACTAAACGTTTAGTTAATATATTACAGTATCGCAAGGAGAATTAGATGAAAATCACGGGAATCGACCCCACCTCATGCACCGGCTGTCTTTTGTGCGTCAAGGAGTGCCCGGCCGGCCTGTTTTCCGTAAACGGATCCAATCCCGTAAACGGATCCAATCCTGTAAACGGACCCAATCCCGTAAACGGACCCAATCCCGTAAACGGACCCAATCCCGTAAACGGACCCAATCCCGTAAACGGACCCAATCCCGTAAACGAATCCCGAACGTCACAGAAATCGGCCGACGGGCAATCCTTAAGCTTCATCGTCCGGCGGGATCCGAACGAATGGTGCACAGGGTGCGGACACTGTATCGGCGTATGTCCACAGAACGCGGTTCTTTTCGAAACCGGCACCGAAAACGAGGCTTCCGTTTTGCCTTCGAATCTCGACGGGTTGTCCGACCCGCAGGCCCTCTGTTCCTACGATACGGTGCTGAAGTTTTTGGCCGGCAAGCGTTCCGTTCGGCGATACACAAAAAAGGCTGTGTCTGAAGACATGATCGAAGCGGTGCTCGAGTCCATGCGGTACGCGCCGACCGGCCACAACCTCCAGGCCAACCGCTACCTCGTGATACGGGACTCTGAGAGAAAACGAAGAATCGTCGAAGAAACCGCGAAGGGTTTCAAGCGGTTCAAGACCCTGATCCGGATTCGCACACTATTGAAGCCGTTCATTAGCGGGCCCATGTACGAGATGCTGAGCGGCCGCGGCCTTACGGCGGGGCTCGATGATCTCGTATCGAAATGCAAGGCCCGAGAGGACCCGATCCTTCACTCGGCGCCCGTCGTCGTTATCTCCTACTACCCTTCGTTGGGACCGCTCTCCTTTATCGATCCCACAATCGCGTTCACGTACGGGATGATTGCTGCCCATGCCCTCGGGCTCGGCACCTGCTGGATCGGGTTTGCGATTCAGGCGCTGTGGAAAAACAAGAGGATGAAACGATATCTCGGCGTTCCGAAAGGGATGACCATTACGGGGGTGATGACGATAGGGTATCCCGCGATACGGTACGTGAGGGTACCGCCACGAAACGCCGCGGCGGTGAAACGGCTCTAGCCGCCTGCGATCGCCGGTACGATGCTGAGTGTGGCGTCTTCGGTGACCGGGGTATCGACGCCGTCAAGCGTCCTGATGTCCTTTCTGTCTACAAAGTAGAGCACGGTCGATCGAAGAGCGCCCGAGTCGTCGAACAGAAGCGGCTTAAGCCGCGGGTAGACTCCGACAAGCTCCTCGATGATATCCATCACCCGCTTTAATCCGCTCTTGAAATACGGCTCGTTGTCCGCAAGTTTTCTGTACTGTACCGGTATCGTCACTTTCGCCATTTGCTGCTCCTTCGAACCCGGGAAACGAAATAGACAGTATGCTTCCTGTTCACCGCCCCGAACACGTTTGATAAGCCGTCTTGGCCCTATCCTCCGACCGTTACCTTTAGCCCCCGTGACTTCAGGATCCCGGTCGTTCGATCTATCCTTTCCTGCGTCAGGGGCTCGAGATCCCCGAGAGGGTATTCTCCGCCGAGTCTCGTTATCTTCGACGCCCCCATGGTATGGTACGGAAGGATGTCGACTCTCTCGACCCCTTCGAGCTCGTTTTTTATGAACCCGGCGAGGGCCTCTATGTTCGTCTCGTCGCTGTTCACGCCCGGAATGAGCGGCATCCGTATCACCATCTTGCGTACCGTCTTCGAAGCGAACCGAGCGTTTTCCAGTATCCGCTCGTTGCCCGCACCGGTATACCGTTTATGGACTTCCGTGTCCATGTGCTTCAGATCGAAGAGAAGAAGATCCGTATGCTGCAGCACGGTCTCGAGCGCGTTTTTCCCTGCGAACCCGCAGGTCTCCACCGCGGTATGAAGGCCGTTCTCCCTGCAGGCTCGAAGGAGCCCCGCAGTGAATTCATACTGCAGAAGCGGCTCCCCTCCCCCCACGGTGACGCCGCCTTCCGACTGTTCGTAGAAGGTTCGGTCGCGCAGCACGACATCGAGGACCTCACGCACGCTCACGACCCTTCCTGAAAGCTCCCTCGCGCCCGCGAAGCAGACCTCGACGCAGCAGCCGCAGCCCGTACAATCCTCTCTCGGAACGGGCCAGTCTTCCAGAAGCGACCCGCGGCGGGGGCATACCTCATAGCACGCGCCGCACCCGATACATTTCTCCTCGTAGAAGAGCACCTGCGGATTCCTGCTCTGCGATTCGGGATTGCTGCACCAGAGGCATCGAAGCGGGCAGCCCTTCATGAAGACGAGGGTTCTTATTCCGGGACCGTCGTGCAGGGAAAATCTCTGTATATCAAAGATCACCCCATTTTTGCCCGCGGCGTCAGCGGTATCCGTTTCCATCTATCAGGTCTACAGCAGTGCGATTATTCGAGCGACCGCGTTGCTTCCTTAAATTATTATTTATAAATCGTGGCGAACCACCCGTCAACGATGCCGAAAGAGGTCTTCTTCCCGGTATTTCTTACGCGCCGGGGTTAGAAGCCGTGCTCTGTCCTGTTAATATACTCATCCTGCTGCGGTATGGCAAGCTGAACGAAGTACGCGGTCAGCCCGCCGAGCCTGACCCTGAGCGAGGCATACTTCTCCGGTTGTTTCTGCGCCGCTTTCAGCGTGTCTACGCTTACCGTTGTTATCGTAAGTATGTTGCCGCCGAGCGCGATGAACGACCTGATGAAGTTTTCGAGTATCTCGTACTTCTTTTCGTCCTTTTCCCCGCTGAAACTGATCTTCATATCGACCGGGCAGCCATCGTTTAAACGGCCGAGATCGAACTTCGCGGCTGACTTCAATACCGCGGTCGGGCCGGACGTGTCCCTGCCCACCGACGGCGAATAATTACTGGAAATGGGCCCCTGCGCGAACCTGCCGTCCGCGGATGCGCCGCACACGTAGCCGAACCTCGGATAGTTTTCGAAGGTGCCGATTCCGGGCGTGAGAATAAGCCAGTCGATTTTCCTGTTCCACTCGTAGATATAATCTGTGTAGAAAGTGAGAAGGCCCTTTCCGATATCGTCCGTATAGTCGTTGTCGTTCCCGTACTTCGGCACCCTGTTAAGGCAGTACTGCCTGAGCCTCTCCTGCCCCTCCCAGTTGTTCCGCAGAACCTCGACAAGCTCTTTTAGGGAGATCATCTTTTCCTCATACACGACCTTCTTGATAACGGCGAGAGAGTCGACAGTATGGGAAAATCCCGTGACGAGCGGCGCGTAGAAGCGATACCGGGCCCCGCGCTGCGTGATGTCCTTTCCGGTTTTCAGGCAGCCTTCCATTATCCCGGAGAGGAACGGGATGGGCGCTATCTTGTGGACCTCGTCGTAGTATTCCAGCTTGTTCTCCAGGGCTATGTCGATACGCTGTCTCACCTGGTCCTTGTAGACCTCGTAGAGCTCTTCGAATGTAGTGAACTTCGAAAGGTCGCCTGAATCAGGCCCTATTTTGTTGTTGTTCAGTAATGATTTCCCTCTATTCAGGAGGCTCTCGAGACTGAGGAGCACCTCGATGTGCCCGTACCCGAACTCCGTTCTTCCCTGGGGTATCGCCTCCCAGCAGCCGTCATTTGAGTAGTCACGGGCATCTTCCAGGGGTACGCCGAGCCACTTCACCAAGCCCGGCACGAGCACGTCGTCGTTGAAGACAGTGGGCTGAGCGCCGCCTTTTGCGAGCGCTTTCGCTGTCGCGCGCACGATCGCCTTCGGCGAGTTCTTGTGCAGCCTGACGGAGAGAAGGGGATCTATGAGCTCGAGCTCATTTGTCACCTCTATTATGAGATAGGTGAGCTCGTTGGTGGCGTCCTTTCCGTCCAGCGTGAGCCCTGAGAGCATGCAGTTCTGCAGCCAGTGGTTGGACGATTGACCGAACGTGTAGTCCATGTCGTTCGACATCCTTAGGTGCGTGGTTTCGAGGTCGGGGTCGCCGCCCTGAGACCAGTCGCCGAAGGTGAAGTGATTCTCGATATGGTCGTTGTTGAGCTGCACGCGCTCGTTGAACTTCACTAAAAAAGAACCCAGAAGATCACGCGCGTGTTGTTTCGTGATGATACCGCCGTCCAAGTCCTTCTTATAGAACGGCCAGAGGTACTGGTCGACCCTCCCTATGGAAGTGTAGTTCAGCGTACTGTGCAGTATCGCGTGAACGAGCCAGACGCTCTCAAGCGCCTCGTGGAAGCTGTCCGCGGGCTGCATCGGCACCTTTCGGCAGACCCCGGCGATCGTAAGAAGCTCCTTTCTTCTCTCTTCGGTCTCGGCCTCGCCCGCGGAATATTCACACAGGTCGGCGTATCTTTTCGCGAGTATTCCCGCGGATGAAAGGGCGATGATGACCGCGTCGTACCATTCTGATTTTTCACGGTCTTCTTTCCCCAGCTTCGACCGGTATGATTTCGCCTCTTCTATTATGCCGTTGAGCCCTTTTTCGAGTATCTTGGGATAGTAGGGGTTGTGGTGCCCCCATACCGATTTCCTGTTCAGGCACACCTTCGCGGCAGCCTCCGCTTCCTCGTCCGTCTCGTACCGCGGCAGCATGTGTCCGAATCCGACCGAAGCCATTGCGGGAAGGCCGACGATGAGCTCGTGCTCCTTGAGGCCGACCGGCATCTCCCGGCAGACCTTCTGTATCGCGAAGGCCTTCCTGACCACGAGCGGTTTATCGACCAGAGAAGGATCGTCGTCGAAGATCGAAAGGTCGTCCCCCCACCACTCCTTTTTCTCGTAGTACTCTTTGAAAAGCCGTTCCTTGATAAGCGACAGCCTGTCCATCAAGCTCCTCCCTTTCGTGCCGATAGGCGAGCCCGCACCGCTACCCGGCCGAAACTGTTTTCACGTACAATACCATACTACAATATATAATATATTTTCTACACAATTTGAAAGCAATTTAATAATGTATTAAGTACAAAATTCGTCCTGTGGCTTCTTCCATATGTATACGGTAATACGTTTTCAAATCGTGAAACAGCATTTATTGCCTTACCGCCCTTTGCCCCTGGCCTTATCATCCGTCGCCCTTTTCTGCTTCGCATGCAGCAGCGCGAGCACGCCAAAGGAAGCGATTACAAGGACGATGATGAAACCGTTCAGCACACCGCCCCCCCACCGTTCGAATAGCTGGCCTATCACCCACGGCACCACCATGCTCCCGACGTTCGCGCCGACGAGGAAGAGCCCCATTACGCTTCCCGTGATATGCATGAATCCGCCGGCGAAGATGATGCTTACCGGAAACATAGACGCCATCGAAAATCCCATCAGCACGGTACCGAGCCACAACACGGCCCTGCTGTCGGGCAAGAGAAACAAAAGCGCCGCTGCGACCAGGCACCCGCAGAGGTTGACGGTCAGTATACGGGAGGGAGCGGCGTGTGAGGACACGGGGACACCGGCGAGCCTCCCCGCCGTCAGCGCGGCCCAGAAGATGGAGGCGAGGTAGGCAGCGCGGGCCTCGTTCAGCAACCCCCTCTCGATCGCGTAGGTGGATATCCATCCGCTGAAGGAGGCCTGTACACCCACGTGGAGAAAAAAGAAAAGCGTGAAAATCGCCGTTACCTTCACCCGGGAGGAGCGCAGCTCCGGCTCACCGGGCGCAGCCGAGATCCCCGGGCTCTTGATGCATGCCGTCCATATGCAGACGGGAAGCACGAATACCGCAATGGCCCGGTATGCGGTCGCAATGTCTCCGGAAAGCAGTAAAGATTGGGCCACCACTACGGGCGCGAGAAGTCCCCCGGTTCCGAAGAAGAAATGCAGGAGGTTGAGCCATGGCCCGGAACGGTCGCCGTGCACCCAGACCAGAAGGGTGTTTCCCCCCACATCGGTCGCTCCCGATGCGAGCCCCCGGACGAAGAACACGGCAGCGAGAAAGGAAAGCCGTGAGAACAGGGGTATCGTCGCCATGGTTACGACGATCACTCCGAGCGAGCCCGCCATGAGAGGATGCCCGTCGAACCTATCGTACAGCCTTCCCCCCAAGAGGGAGCTTATGCTGTATCCCGCGGCATGCGTAAAGAAGAGCCAGCTTATCCCGTCCAGGGAGCTGTTCGTGTTCCGGGCGAGCCCGATAAGCGTGGGCCCGAGAGACGCGAAAGACATACCGAGCGCGACAAACCCGATATAATAGGCCGTCGTCCTCACAATCTTCCTTTTTCGATCTGGTTTCATTTCAACCCGTTTATACATCTTTTTTTTCTTTATGACAACCATTAAAGGTTATAACGACAAATAATCGGAATCCTGCGACATGCGGCCCCGAAAATCACGGACCCACATCGATACCGGACGCCGGCGCGCTGTATTTTCCCTATACCGGGCCGGAACCGTCTTTCCTTTTTCGTGACAGAACCGCCATCGCAAACAGGACACAGACGGCAAGAACCAGGTCGGCTATGACGATAACGAACATGATATGAGGGCCTCGGGATTCGAAAAGCTGCCCCACCAGCATGGGGAAGCTCATTCCCCCGATGCTGGAACCGACCATCACCCACCCGGCCGTCGTTCCGGATAGCCCTATCTGCTCCTCTATGAAATGGAGCGTGACCGGAAAGATCGAAGCCATTGCCAGCCCCTCACACATCGTGCCAATCCACAGAACGTGAATCGAGCGTGGAAAAAAAAGAACGGCCCCTGCGCCGAGCATGCACCCCGCAAGATCGATCAGAAGTAGAACGACCGGCCTGCTTAGGCGAGAGAGAAAAACCGCGATCAGTCTTCCCGCAGCCAGCAAACCGAAAAACGTCGCCGCGAGATACGCGGCCCGAGACTCCTCGGCCAGACCCTCGAAAATGGCGTACGAGACGATCCAGCCCCCGTAGCTCGTCTGGGCGCCGACATGGAGCAGTAGAAACAGCACGCACGGTATCAGAACGAGCCGGTCGCTTTTCGAAACGGATCCCGCCTTCCGCTGTTCCCCTGTTCCGGGGCTTTTCAAAAAAAAGATGTAGCACATGATGATCGCGATAAAGATGGCGAGTATCCGGTATCCCGAGTGGAAGGTGCGGCTCCCTCTCAGTATCCATGCGATTATGAAGGGAGAGAGAAACTGTCCGAGCGCGAAGCAGAAATGCAGGCCGTTGATGAGCGGGCCGACGTTTTGTTTGTGAGTCCTCACGGTGAGCGTGTTGCACCCGACATCAAGGTTGCCGCTCGCCATTCCGAGCAGAAAAAACAGGCCTACAAGCAGCCGGTGGCCGGGGATGAAGGGGACCGCCGCCATAGAGCCTGCCATCGTTGCAAGCGAGACGATCATCAGGCGGTGGCCCCTGATACTGTCGAAGAGGCGGCCGATGAAAAGCGCCCCAAGGAGATATCCGAGAAAGTTGGAGGTAAAAAGATAGCTGATACGGCTCAGATCGACCTTCGTCTGTTCGGCGAGTCCGGGGAGGGTGGGGCCTATTACCGCCATGACCATCCCAAGCGCGATGTAGGAAAGGAAATAGGCGGCCGTTTTCCACACGGCGCGTGAGCCTTCCGCTCTTTTTGAATAAGGTTTGAATGCAGACAATCCCGCTCGGTATCCCGTTGTGGTATGAGATTAAAAACAGTATCTGATACGCATCATAGGCCGCGTGTTCCGATCAATCGGCACATACCCGTGTGCGCCCGTAAAAAGAACGAAAACCGCTACGAATCGCCCCTGATCCGCTTCGCCTTGTCCATAAACTTTCGAACCCTCTTCTTATCGACCGGATTGGCCAGCACGCCGTCGATCTTGAACGAGCTCCCGACGATCGCGCCGTCGGAAAGCGGTAAAAGTTGATCCAGGTTTTCGTAAGACAAGCCGCTCCCGATCAGCACGGGAACGGAAACCGCTTTCCCGATATCGGCGATATCGTCTTTGTCCGGCGGCCGCCCTGTCTTCAATCCGGTTACGATCACCGCATCTCCGAGCGCCGTCACGACGTCATCCGCCTGCTCGAAGAGGCTCCGGTCCGACAGTATCTGGTGGCTCCCGTGCTTGACATGGAAATCGCCGAATATCATAACGTCGTCGTCCGCGCGTAAAAAAGTTCGGTATCTCGTTGCGGCGGGGCCCGCCGCCTCGACGATCCCCGCGTTGGAAATATACGCATTCGCCATCTCGAACGCCCTGACCCATCTGCATCCCGTTGCGACGGCGATTGCGACGGCCTGTCTCACCGCGTTGAGATGAACGGTTACTCCTATGGGGATTTCTAACCGGCTTTTCAGCCTCTCGATGACCGCCGTAATCGCGGCGACCGTTTCGAACCCGACATCCTCCGACTTCTGAAACGGCCGGTCCCACTGGTTTTCGACCTGCAGCGCGTCGATGCCTCCCGACACCAGTGCCTCGGCGTCTTCCAGCGCCATCTCGATGATCCTTCCCATGCCGGCGCCGCTGTCGTACCGGGGCGCGCCCGGGAGGGGTTTAAGGTGTACCATTCCGATGATCGGTTTCGATGTGCCGAATACGGCGGCGAATCTCTCCCCTCTTTGGTCCATTCCGCCCCCCTCCATTCCAATATATGCCGTCTATGGGGTCTTGTATTTCTCCATAAAGGAAACCACTTCGTCCAGCGTTCCCATTGCCCGCGCCCCCACGTTTTCACAGCAGATCGCCCCGCAGGCATTGGAGAAACGCCCTGTCTCCTCGAGGCTTTTTCCGTTGAGAACGCCGTATATGAACCCCGCGTGAAACGCGTCGCCCGCCCCCGTGGTATCGCGTACGTCCACCCGATATCCGGGAACCGTGATCGTGTCCTTTTTATCCATCACTATACACCCTTTTTCACCCAGCGTCACCGCGACGATTTCCGGCCCGAGATCGAAGAGTTTTCTTGCGTTCGACTCGATGTCGCCGGAGCCTACAAGCTCCCGCGCCCCCGCCTTGCAGGGGATAAAGATATCCGATATCTCGACGGCCCTGCGAAGCTGTTCTTGGGTCGCCTGTTTGGATTCTTGTATGAGATAGCTCGGCGGCACGTCGAGATCGAACACCACCGTTACGCCGTTCTCCTTCGCTATCTCCATCGCCCGTATCATCGGCGAGAACGGCAGGATGCAGGACTCGGCCTGAAACGCCTTTGAAGATACTATGTAATCGGCGTGCTTTTCTTCTATTTCATCCGCGGTCAGCTCGATAAGCACATTGGGAAACATGGTTATCGACCGTCCCCCGCGCTTGTCTACCTGGATCCAGGTAAACATCGAATGCTTGTCTTCGACTACCTCGGTGTGAGAAGTATCGATCCCCTCTTTTTCGAACTCCTTTATGAGGATCTCTCCCGCCTCGTCGTCCCCGATCTTCCCCAGCCATCCCGAGCGAAGCCCCAGCCTGGCCGTTTGAGTCAGAACGTTTCCGGATACTCCCCCCGGGTGGACCTCGTACGTTCCGGCCATTATCTTCTCTTCCGGCCCCGGTATTGAGGGAACGAGCGCAAAGTAATCCACCGCGAGACACCCTATCGCGGTGACATCAAGCTTTTTTTCACGCATTCGAAAAATCCCCCCACCTGATTTTTATTTTCCACCGACGGTCCTGATAGGATACGAGCCGTATTCATACGCAGTATCGAACAGGCTGACGATGTTCTCCGGTTTTACATCCGCCTGAATGGTGTGAACCTGGCTGAATATGAATCCCCCCCCAGGTGCGAAATCGGATATCCTCCGTTTCGCCTCCTTTTCGACGTCTTCCGCCGTGCCGAACGGGAGGACCCTCTGGGTGTCGCACCCCCCTCCCCAGAAAGTGATTCGGTCCCCGAATCTCCTCTTCAATGCGCCGGAGTCCATGTTCCGCGCAGATACCTGCACCGGATTGATCGCGTCGACGCCGATCTCAATGAAGTCCTCTATTATATCACTCATCGAGCCGCAGCAGTGCACCACGAGGTACGCATCGCAGCTGTTCTTGATACACTTCCAGAGCTTCTCTTGTCTCGGTTTGACTATCTCCCGATAGAGGGCGGGGCTTATTTCCATGCCCCCCTGCATGCCGATATCCTCGCCGCCCGTCATTATCACATCGATGTAATCCGCGACGAGATCCAGATACCGTTTCGCATATTCTATATTGGATTCCACCAGTTTGTCAAACAGCTTCTCAACGAACGCCCTGTTCTGGATTATATCCGTCAAAAATCTTTCATATCCCATCAACCCGGTCGCCGCCTCGTATATGCTCCCGCCGAAATTCCCGACAAGCGCGTACTCGGAATTGTCTCGCCAGTAGCGGGCTTCCTCTTTCAGCCCCCCAAGATATATGTCGAGGCGGTTTTTATCCGGAAGCTTATAGAAAGAGAAGGGGGCGGGCCAGACAAAGTTATCCAGATCGTCGATCATCGCATCCGCGAGGGGCCAGAATACATGATCGAAGTAATACCCCCCCTCCGGCCTCTTGAACAGGACGACGTCTCCCTCATACACGACTTCGGACCCGTCCGGCATGGCGACCGGCCTCCAGGAATCGGGCACGGCGCACGTCATAGATTCATCGATCTTCTTATCAATCCACATGTCCGGCTTCGGCAGGACGGCCTTCAAGTCGACGTGGAGCCTCTCCAACACCTGGTTCTCGGGGATCGCGAGCTGCAGCACCGGGTCGAATGTCCTGCATCTGCACTCGATCCCCAGGTGCCTGCAGAGATTTCCATACGCATGGACGGAAATTCCCGTCGCCCCGATGCTTCCCATATCGATGGGGACCCTGTCGGGCTCCCGGTGCTCGAAAACGGCTCTCACTCTTTCTCTTGAATTCATCGCGGTGAAAACCCTCTCTCTAACGGTTTTTCTTCCTGTATGGGCAAAAAACGGTGGTGAGGATCTACTAAGCGCGACGGACCGCCCGGCAGGCCACCTACCGGGCCGCCCGCCGGACCTTTCGGACCAGCTTTTCTGCGATCGTCTCCAGGCCAAGGGAATTGACGCGCTCGATCCGCTCGTAGCCTGCACGGTCTACCTTTTCGATACCGCCGAACGCCCCTGCGAGGGCGCCTGCAATGGATGCGATCGTATCCGTATCCCCGCCGATATTGGCCCCGCCGAAAACCGCCAGCCACGGGTCTCCTCCCGACGCGACAAACAGCGAGACCGCCGCCGGCACCGTCTCATATGCCATCATCCCGTTACCCACCGCGTCGGTGATCAGGCCGCACGCCTCTAAAACATCGGAAGCCTTCAGGCAGGCGGCGACGCCAGTCTCGATTCTCGATCCCACGTCGGGGGCGGGGACGGTTCTCGCCAATTCACGGGCGATCCGCTTTCCCTCCCGCGCGCCCCGTATAGACGCCGATACGACGCTGTACACGCTCGATCCCTCCCGAAGGGCTTCAGACACACCCGCGGCGACCGCAGCAGCGGCTGATATCGCGACCTGCGTCCCATGCGTCGGGAGGCTCGCCTGGACGGCAAGCTCCACCGCTTCCTGGATGCCGCCCGGATTGACAAGTCCCGCCGGCGCGACCCTCATCGCGGCGCCGTTCGTCGCCCCATCCGTCGATTTCACCCCCGATGTTCCGACCGAAACGGGGTCATCCCCTTCGATCAGCCTCTTCAAGCGGACTTTGGTGGTGGGGCCGAACATCGGCGTGGTTTCCCAGACCCGGTTTTCACGCGCCCATTCGGCAATACGCGTGCCGAAGTAGCGCGCATCCATGACGCCGGTCGCGTCCGCGACGGCATCGGCGATCACGCACGTCATTATAGTGTCGTCGGTGACCTGGCCCGCCGCCATGTCGGTATGGTACGGATTACCAACAAAGGGCGGGTGAAAATCGCGAAGCGGCCCGTTGAACCGTCTTTTAATCTCCTCCTGCGACATTTCGTGCGCCGGATACCCCAGCGCGTCGCCTATCGCGAGATTTACGAGACACCCGAGAATCCTGTCCTTCAGCACGCCGCCTTCTTTATCCTTCATCCATCACCGCTCCACCAGGTCTTCATCTCGAATACGGGTACTCGTCAGATTCGATTATCGCCATGTATTCCTTCCACTCGGAATCACCTATAAGGCCCTTCTTCCTGTAATACTCCCTCGCTTCCCGCATAATGCCCTCGATCTTTTCTTCCTGTTCGTCCGCCAGCCGTTTCGGCTTGTGCGTCGAAAGAAGCTCCTCCAGCCGCTCGCGTGCATAATCGAGGCAATCCTTTTTCCCCGTTTTCAGCCATTCTGGAAGCGGCAGCCTGTCGGCGGCCTTCGGCGTGAAGAACTCCCTCTGCCACCATTCCCTCGTATGGGCCCTTCCCACATAGTTTCCCGGTATGGGGCCGACATCCTCTATCAGGTCGAGCGCCATCGTATCCGCATTCACGCTGACCCCTTCCAGGTATCGGCCGACCATCCCCGCGATATCGTCGTCAAGGATCGCCTGCAGCGGGTGCGCCGCCAGCTCGCCGTAGAGTCCGCCCGAGAACTGGATCACGTTCACCCCCGATATTGCAGCGGAGAACGCGGCGAAAGCCTTTTCATACCCGCACTGAAAATCGATCTTCTTGGAGGACACCGGCCCGGCGTTGGTCGAAACCGCGGGAATACCGTACCGCCGCCACGTCTGGTTGAACACCGCCTGGTGCATAACGGCTTCGATCGCCCCGAAATCGGGCGAGCCCGTTCGCATGTTGATTGGGAGCGCGTAATCGTGGACCATCACCCGCGCCCCGGGCCGTATGAGCTCGGAGAGCACGACTGCGGCGACCATTTCCGCATTCGATACGACCATGGAACCCGCGATAGTGACCGGCGTGGTCCCGCCCAGCACCGGCCCGCCGCCTATCCACAGCGGAAAATCCGCCTCGAGATACGTGAAATAGGTATCAACCATCTCGCGCGAGAAGGAGAGAGGCGGCGCGGAATGCGTCGCTCCCATTGCCTCCATTCCCTCTATCGCCTCTACCATTCGTACCGTGAACCGCTCGCAGCCGTGAGAATAGCAGCAGGTCTGGACCATGGTGGTGTTTCGCAGCTTTACTGCGATACCCTCGAGGATCTTCAACACCTCGGGAACGCCCTTATACCCGAAATATGGGTAACAGGCGAGAAAATGGCAGTTCGGGAGCGCGTCGGACAGTGCGATATACTCATTGTGCTCCCTCAGGGTGGGCGATCTCGGCTCCCATGTGTCGAGATCGACCGTGTCCATGCCGGGAAAGAGGGTAAAATATACTGTATCGCCGCCGATGACGATATCGTCCTTGCCGTCCCGCGCCCGGACGGTAAAGACGGCGGGCGCCTTTTGCAGAGCCTCCTCCACGATATATGAAGGCATCCTGACCCTTTTATTATCGAAGTCGACCCTGCACCCTTTGTCCCTGAAAAGGTCCAACGCGCGCTCGTGATCGACGAGCACCCCGGTCTTTTCTAAGACCTCGAGCATTCCATGATGCACCTCGTTGCACTGCTCCTCTGAAAGAAGCTCCAGCGGCCTGAATCTTCTCCTGAATCCTCTCGTCATCGTCTTTCCCCCTCACCTTCCGACAAGGCTCCTCGCGACCTTCACGGCGCCCGGTGCGGTGGGATCGTACCCGTCGGCGCCGATGTTCTTAGCGAACCCCTCCGTTATCGCGCCGCCGCCCACCATGACTTTCACCCTGTCCCGCAGCCCTTTTTCGACAAGGAACGCAATCACCTTGTGCATTTCCGGCGCGGTAGTCGTCATGAGCGCGGAGAGCACGAGTATCTCGGCCCCGTTCTCGTCGATCGCCCGGATATACTCATCCGCCCGGACGTTTATTCCGATGTCGTGTACCTCGAACCCCTCCGCCGAGAGAAGCGCGCACACCATCGTCTTTCCTATGGAGTGGATATCGCCGAACACGGTTCCCGCAACGACGACCCCGAGGCTTTGCCTCTTCACTCCCCTCTTTTTTATCTCCCGCTCTATGATCGGAGCCGCCCGTAGCATCGCGTCCGCTCCTCCGACTAGGTCGGGAAGCCACCTCTCGCCTTTTTTGAAACCCTCTCCGATCTCGTTGATCGCCTTTGTCATGGCTTCAAAGCTCTTCAAGGGGTCAACCTTTTCCTCGATGGACCTCAACGCATACTCCTCCGCCCTATCGGCGTCATACTCCAATATCGACTTTCTCAGCTCCTCGAGGACCTCGCTCATCCCTTTCCCCCATGCACATGAAATGACCGGCGGCTTGCCCCGGTGATCGCCCCCGCCGGACGGGTCGACATATTCGGAAGAACCGGTTGCCTCACCTGCTTCTCTTGCTCCCGATGATCACAGCGACCAGTATGATGATACCGACGAGAAGCTGATGATAATTCGCCGGGACCTTCATGATATTCAATCCGTTTCTCACAATTCCGAGCAGCAGCGCGCCGAGAATCGTGCCGATCATCGTACCCTTACCACCCATGAGATTCGTTCCGCCCATGACGACGACCGCGATGGCGTCGAGCTCGTAGAAATTACCGGCAATGGGCTCCGCAGCGTTCATCATGCTCGTTAGGGCGAGCCCGCTGATGGACGCCAGGCACCCGCCTATTGCATAGATGGTAATCTTGTGTCTTTCGATATTTATACCGCATACCCTTACGCACCGCTCATTGCCGCCGATCGCCTTCGCATATCTCCCCAGTGTGGTCCTGCCGAGAATGAAGACTCCTATAATGGCGATGACTACCGCCACTATGACGGGCTTCGGTATGCCGCCGATGAAGCCGGCGAAAGTGGACTCGAAACCCTTCGGCATCCCGTACAGCACCCTCCCGTTCGATGCGATAAGCGCAAGTCCCCTCATTACTCCCATCGTCCCCAACGTGGCGATGAACGGCGGGACTCCGAGCGTGTTTATTATCAGTCCGTTTATAATGCCGATCGCCGTACCCGTTGCAAGGCCGAGAATCATGCCGAGTATCACCATGGGCACGGTGGAGCTTGCCGGCATCTTCAGATAAAAAAGGGCGACGAGAATACCGGTCAACGCGACGTTGGAGCCCACGGATAGATCGATCCCGCCGCTTGTTATGATTAATGTCATTCCAACGGCTATTATGAGATTGATCGCGATCTGGTTTCCTATATTGACGAAGTTCGCCACCTTGAGGAAATAGGGCGAGGCAATCGACAGATAAACGCTGATCGCAACCACCGCCCCTATCAATCCGAGATAACTGTGGAAAAAAGGGCTTCTTGACCGTGCAAACATCATAACACCTCCGGCGTTGACCTCTTCATCTCAGACGATTGTACCGTCTACACCTTTTTATGGGCCCCGAACTCTATGGCCATCAGCTGCTCGTAGTCGAGAGTTCCTCTTGGATACGGCCCCTCCATACCATCCTTCGAAAGAACGAAGATCAGATCGCTTATCCCTAATACCTCCCTCGGCTCGGAAGAAAGAAGCAGGATCGCCTTCATCTCCCGGCTGAGCTCGCCGATGATCCTCGACACCTCGCTCTTCGCGGCGACATCGATCCCCTTGGTGGGCTCGTCGAAAATGATAATCCTCGAGTTGCTCACGATCTGGCGGATGACGACGACCTTCTGCTGGTTCCCCCCGCTCAGCTGCTGTGCCTCCATCTGAAGGAACTCTTTCTTCATCGAAAGGCGTTTGGCTATACCCTCCCCCAGCTTGTTCTCCCTGCTTTTTATGAGCACGAACCTGTTCGAAACCTGATCCAGGCTGTTTATCGTCATATTGTGCAGGCTCTGGAGATCCAGTACAAGCCCCTCTTCCCTTCTGTCTTCACTGACATAGCCGAAACCGAGCTCGACCGCTTTAACCGGCGAGTTGATCGCCACCTCTTTATCGTCGATGAAAAACTTACCGGATAAGAGGTCCCTCACTCCGATAAGAGTCTGTCCGAGCTCCGTCTTTCCCACCCCGACGAGACCCGTGATCCCGACGACCTCTCCCTCATGCACCGAAAAGTTGATATCCTTGACGATACCGCCCTGGTTCGTGGAGAAGGTGACATCCTCGACCCTCAGGACCTCCTTTCCCCGTTTGACTTCGATCTTCGGAAACTCGTCCTTTATCTCGCCCCCCACCATATGGAAGATCAGCGTTTTCTTGTCCATATCGGCCGCCGCTTCGAGGACGGTGATAAGGTTGCCGTCACGGAGAACACAGATCCTGTTGCTTATCTTGAGGACTTCCTCGAGCCTGTGTGAAATGAATATTACCGAGCGTCCCGAGGCGCAGAGCCTCGTGCTTATGATCTCGAACAGATTCCGTGTTTCCCGCTCGGTGAGGGCTGCAGTCGGCTCGTCCATGATGAATGCCTTCCCCCCCTGCAGGATCCGCCGTGCAATCGCGACCAGCTGCTGGTCGGCCTTCGGCAGGAACCCGACCATGTCGGCCGGGTTTATATAAGAGCATTTCAAATCTTCAAGGAGGCGTTTCGTCTCGTCCATCATCACGTTTTTCCTGAGGAACCGGACGCTCCCCGTTTTCTCACGGCCGAGAAAGATGTTTTCCATCACGGTCATCTCGGGAACGAGCACGAGCTCCTGGGGGATCATCGCGATACCGAGCTCCTGCGCATGATGCGGGTTATGTATTCTGATCTCCTCGCCGCCTACGATTATCCGGCCGGAATCGGGTTTTTCTATGCCGCATAAAATTTTCATCAATGTGGTTTTTCCTGCCCCGTTCTCGCCGACAAGACCGAGAACCTCCCCGACCCTCAAGTCCAGATCTACCCCTTTCAGCGCGTGGATACCGCCGTAGCTTTTGTTTATGTCATGCATCTCCAATAACGATGTTTCAGCCATTCCGCTCCCCCCGGCATTGATTAACTATCGTGATGAAGGATACGTACCTTACGTGACGACTCTTTCGCGACTCAATCTCGACCTTCTCTGCCTGATAGAATCAGCTATGACGGAGATTATGATAATAAGCCCTATAAACAGTTGCTGATAAAACGGCTGGACGCCGAAAATGTTCAATCCGCTCCTCACTGTCGCGAGTATGAGCGCGCCGATGATTGTTCCGAATATCGTTATAATTCCGCCCGAAAGGCTGTTGCCGCCGATAATCGGGGCCGCTATGGCTTCGAGCCACTCGGTCAAAAGCCCTGCGAGAGGCTCGGCCGCGTCCATCATGGACATGTATATGAACGAGGTTATCGAGGCGAATATTCCGGATTGGACGTATATCAGTATTACTATAAGAGGGATATTGACGCCGCATATATGTGCCGAGGCCTCGCTACCGCCGATACTCTTTGCATATAATCCGAAACGTGTCTTGTTCGCAACGATCGAACCGAATGCCACTATAGCAATAGTCAGATAGATGTTTGTCGGAATTCCCACATGCCCGGCGAAAAAAGTGGTAAATATACCGGGGAACCCGTATATCGGCTTGCCGTTGGAGAACACGAGCGCAAGCCCCCTGACGATGCTCAGCATACCGAGCGTTACGATAAACGGCTGTAGATGGAACTTCGCAATGATGGTTCCGTTTACCGCGCCGATGAGCGCCCCTATCCCGATGCCGCACAGGGCGGCCAAAAGCGGCGGGGTGCCGGCTTTTAAAATCAATGCGGTCGCAACGCCGGTAAACCCGAGTGTCGAGCCGACTGAAAGGTCGATACCTCCGGACGCAAGCACAAATACCATCCCCATAGCGAGGATGAGCGTAATAGTAGTATGGTTGAGAATATTAAGCAGATTGTAAAAAGTAAAAAAATATTGTGACGACAGTCCGAAGAAAAGGCTTATACCCACAAGGGTCGCAATAATTCCCCAGTGTTTTCGAAGAAAGGTAAACACGTAACCTGTTTTCATTCATCCGGCTCCTTCCCTGAAAGTCCCTCCCCGGTCGCGTTCGGCGGTACACTTCATTAAAATATCGACTCAGAACACCGACCGGCCTCCTCCGTATACGATTTCACGCCGTTTCCCCTCCGTATACGGAATAAAATTCACCATCCGGGAAATGTTCGATTTTAAAATGCCACTCCCCTCGTCGGGAGAGTGGCAGATTGTATCGTTCTTCGAACTCTTCGCTCCTTCTTGAGTAAAAACCTCTATTACACGTTCCCTGTTATGCGTCCGGGTCAGAAATCCTTCAGACCCGAGAACTGCTCTTTATACTCCGCGACCTTGTCCTTTATATTTCCCTTATGCCAGACTTCCTGATATACCCATATCTCCCTGTTCGCCGGATCGAACTTGCCTTCGAGAATCTGGATGGCCGATTCAATGGCAATATATGCGGACTGATACTGCATGAAAGGCACGGTGCAAACGAGCTCATCGTTCATAACGGACCGTATCGCGTCGGGAATTGCATCTATTCCAGCAACGAGAATCTGATTCGTCTTTCCCGCGTTCTTTACGGCCTGATACGCACCCAGGCCGGTCGTATCATTGGCGCCGATAATCGCTCTCAAATTCGGGTGAGACTGAATGACGTCGGCGGCGATATCCATCGACTTCTTTCTGTCCCAGTCGCCGGGCCATACACCGATATTCTTGAGCTGCGGGTATTTCGCGACCTCCTCGAGATACCCCCTCTTTCTCTCCTCCGCGGCACGTCCGCCGGGAAGTCCCATGATATGCATGATCTCGCCGCCTTCTTTTCCCAGCTTCTCGGCGACGAAGCGCGTGGCAAGACGCGAGTTCTCGGCAAAATCCGTGGTGACGAATGACGCGATCTTTATGCCGTGCTTCTTCTGCGCTTCCGGACTGATATATGCGTCCATAACGTTGATAATCGGTATATTTCGCTGTGTTGCCGTCTTGAGGGCGGCAAGAATATTGGTATCCGTTATAGGCGAGACACATATCAAATCGTAGTTCTTCGCAATCATGTCGTCCAGGATCTGTTTCTGGATCAATATATCCGCTTCACTCGGGGCCGCATAGATGTCAATATCCACACCGTATTCTTTTTCTGCGTCCTCGTACCCGTTCTTCATGTCCAACCAGAAGTCGTTGATCAGTGTTTTCTCGAGGCAGCCGATCCTCCATCGCTTGCTCGGAACGGGAATTTCCCCGATCTGATCGGGCAGATACTTGCTCATCTTTCCCCCGACAACCTTTTCGGGTGCTTTCTCTTCACTGCTGGCAAAGGCGATCGGCACGGCGAACCCCAGCAATACCAGCGCAATCAAAGAACATAAAAGCTTTTTACGCATTTTTTTAAAACCTCCTTTTGGATATACACAAATTACATGCTGTTTTCCTCTTATTTATCCTTTCAGTCACCTCCTTCAAGAGAGATTTCTTTTTATGGTCAGCAGCATACCCCTACGGAAATTCAGGTAAGCTGAAATCAATGCTTGTTATACCCGCCGTCGACATTGATTATCTGACCCGTTATCATATCGGAATCGGAGGATGAAAGAAAAACGATCGTCCCGACCAGATCCTCCGGCTCCTGACGGCGTTTTATGCTCTGCCCCGCTATATGGGGAGCGAAATTATACGGCTGCTGCGTCATGACGTTCTCGCTCGCAGTCAATCCCGGGGTCACGGTATTTACGTTGATGTTGTATTCGCCCAAAGCTTCCGCAAGCGCCCGTGAGAACCCGACGATACCGGCCTTCGAAGCGGTGTAGTCGACAAGCTCGCCGTATCCCATGAAAAAACATTCCGTGGAGATGCTGATGATCTTTCCCCTCTTCTGCCTGATCATCTGCGGTACGACGGCTTTCGTGCAGAGGAACACACCGTCCAGATTGACCGCAAGAACCTTTTTCCACTGTTCATAGGTAAGTTCCGTAAATTTACACAGCGGGTATATCGCGGCGTTATTGACCAGTATATCGATCCGGCCGAACTTTTCGAGCGCGGCATCGGCCATCGCGAGCGTGTCTTTCTCGTCGCTGACGTCCAGCTTGATGGGCAGCGTTTCAAATCCCTCTTTTTCAATCTCCCCTGCAAGCGCTTTACAAAGATCGAACCGTATGTCCCCTATAACGACCTTCGCCCCTTCTCTTGCAAGACCCCGGCAGTAGGCCTTCCCGATACCCTGCGCCCCCCCGGTTACGATCGCCACTTTACCCTCGAGTCTCATTCAGCCTCCCATAAGTATCCCGAAATTTCTCCGAAGCGGATCGGATGCCGGATCCCAACACTTTTGCTAAAGTAGCTTAAACTTAACGGAAAATGCTGTCAAGGTTATTTTTTTTTACGATCCATTTTTTTCTTTACAGCCGCGGGCTTATAACCCGCCGACTCTCTTAGGAATACGCCGCCGTTTCCGTCGGACCTGCGGATGCCGCTTTCGCGCCCCGCTTCTGTTTTAAAAGCCCGGTGTTTCGGGTCGCATATGATTTTCACTTTTCTTCCATGGAATCCTGAGATAATGTATACTTCGTTGTCTTTTATAAAAGCGAGGGTGAGATGAACGATCCTATCCCGTATGCTGAAAGGAAACCGATCGACAGGATCGAGAGGCTGGCGGCCGCATCCAAAAAAGGGCGTAATCTCGTGAGCCTCGAAAGGAGCCTGCTGTATCTCGAAAGCTACGGCGAAACGGAAGGCGGCCCGGTGATAATCCGGCGGGCAAAGGCGCTTCGACACATCCTCGAGAACATCCCGATCCGAATCGATCCCGATGAAATAATCATAGGCGGGAGAACACCCTATCCGAAAATGGGCGTCCCCTCGCTGGAGGGATCGGTGGATTGGCTCATGGACGAGCTCGATACCGTGTCCCGCCGCAGCCAGGAGCCCTTTTCCTTTTCAGAGGAAGACAAGGCTGCCTTCAAGAACGTCCTGTACCCCGCGTTCAAGGGCACGACTCTGAAAGACCGCATCGCCGGGGAGCTTCCGCGCGACGTATCCGACTGCGTCGAAAGCGGCGTGTTCGCCCTGCACCAGACCACGCACAGCCAGGGTCATATTCTTCCGGATACGGAAAAATGGCTCACACTCGGCATCAACGGCCTGATCGGCGAGGTCGAGGCCGCAGGGAGCGGGTCGAGCGGAAAAAACCGCGATTTCTACGAAGCGGTGCTTGTCACGCTCGACGCCGCAAAACGTTTCATCCTTCGTTACGGCGACCTTGCCGCGCGCATGGGCCGTTTGGCCGTCCGCGAAGTCTGCGACAAGATCGCATCGGGCGTGCCGGAAACCTTCATGGAGGCGGTGCAGTCTTTGTGGTTTCTGTTCGTCATACTCCACACAGAATCGATCGGCAGCTCCTTCTCTCCCGGAAGACTGGACCAAACCCTCTATCCCTTTTACAAGCGGGAGAGGGAACGGGGCACACTGAACGATGAAACCGCCCTCGATATCATCGAAGCGTTCTTCGTCAAGTGTAATGAAATCGTCCTCTTCAGGAGCGAGTCCGCGGCCAAATATTTCGCCGGGTTTCCCATCGGCTTCAACATCACTCTCGGGGGCACGAACGGCAAGGGCGAAAATACGATCAACGAGCTCTCCTACCTCTTTTTGAAAGCGGAAGCCGACCTCGGGCTCCCGCAGCCGAATCTCTCCGTCCGCATCGGTTCAAAAACCCCCTCCCGGTTTTTCGATGCATGCGGCTTTGTGATACGGCGCGGGTCGGGCATGCCGCAGGTGTTCAACGACGACGCCATCGTCCCCGCCCTCAAAAACAGGGGCGTCGCACGGGAGGACGCAAGAAACTATGCGCTGATCGGATGCGTGGAGATAGGCATACCGGGCATGCATCTCGGCCTGAGCGACGCGGCGATGCTCAATTTCGCGAGACTGTTCGAAGTGAGCCTGAGAGACAAAATACATCAACGCTTCGCCGGGCTCGAACGGACCGTTTCCGCGAACATGGAATACTATGTGAAGAAGATGGCTGAGGGGTGCAACATCGTGGACCGGCTGCACGCCGAGGTTTTACCGACCCCCTTTCTCTCCGCAGTCGTCTCGGACTGTATCGAAAAAGGAACCGACGTGACGGCGGGCGGCGCGCGATACAACTTCACGGGGCCCCAGGGGGTCGGCATCGCCAATATCGCCGATTCGATGTACGCGGTGAAAAAGGCGGTGTTCGACGACAAAAAGATCGCGTACTCCGCGCTGCTGAAGGTCTTAGACAATAATTTCGACGGAAACGAAATGCTCCGATACAGGCTGATGAACAGGATCCCCAAGTACGGAAACAACATAAGAGAAGTCGACGACATGGCGAACAAATGGTCCCGCAAATACAACCGGGAAGTCACGAAATACAAGAACCCGCGCGGGGGAAGCTTCTCACCCGGGCTGTACACCGTGTCCGCCCATGTCCCTCTCGGCATGAATGTCGGGGCCACCCCGGACGGCAGGCTGAAGGGAGAGCCGCTCGCGGACGGCGGGCTATCGCCCATGAGGGGAAGGGACAAGAGGGGGCCGATCGCGGTTATACAATCGGTAAGCAGGGTGGATCTGAAAAACGCGTCGAACGGCGCGCTCCTCAACATCAAGTTTCACCCCTCCGTATTCGAAGGAGATGAGGGGCTTTCGAAATTCACTGACTTTTTACGCGGTTTCGTCGCATACGGGAACATCCATGTGCAGTTCAACGTGCTCTCTGCGGACACGCTGAAGAAAGCGAAAGAAAACCCGGAAGAGTACTCGGACCTCGTGGTACGGGTCGCCGGATACTCCGCGTTCTTCGTCGATCTCAATGAAGCGCTTCAGGACGACATAATCGAGCGGACAGAGCATGCCGGATAAGAAACGGGAGGCGGGCCGTGAAACCGCCGCCGCTTTGGACGTGAAAGGGATCGTCTTCGATATACAGCACTATGCGGTGCACGACGGCCCCGGCATCAGGACCCTCGTCTTTCTCAAGGGCTGCAATATGAGCTGCCGGTGGTGCGAGAACCCCGAAAGCATCGAGCTTCGACCGGAGATCGTGTACTTTCCGAAGAAATGCATAGGCGACTTCGCCTGCGTGGAAGCCTGCCCCGAGGGAGCGATCTCCGCCGACCGGGCGAACGAACGCATAGCAATCGACCGGAAGAGATGCACGCAGTGCCTCCGCTGCGCGGAGGTCTGCACGCCGGAAGCCGTCACCGTGGCGGGAAAAGAGCTGACCGCGAGACAGGTGGTGGACGAGGTAACGGAAGACAGGGTGTTCTACGGCGGCAGGGGGGGGCTGACGCTGTCCGGCGGAGAGCCCGCTCTGCAGAAGCGGTTCGCCGTCGCAATACTTGTGCTCGCGAAAAAGAGGGGCATCGACACCGCGCTGGAAACGAACGGCAACATAGAGAAAGCCAGTTTTCTCGAGATCGTCCGTCACCTCGACCATCTCCTCATCGACGTGAAGCATATGGACGGAAAAAAGCACAGGCGGTACACCGGAATGGGGAACGAGGCCGTCCTTTCCAACCTGAAGGAGGCGGTATCCGTCGTCCCCGATATAGTGGTGAGGGTGCCGGTAATCCCCAGTTTCAACATGAACGACGCCGACATACTGAAGATAGCGGAATACTCATCCTCTCTCGGTATAAATTGCCTGCACCTTCTGCCGTACCATGCCCTAGGGTCCTCCAAATGTGAAAATCTCGGCAGGAATTATCCGTTCGGGGTCAAGAAGTCTCTCAGTTACGGGGACGTCGTCCCCTTCAAGGAGCTCGTTGAAAAAAAAACCGGAATGCGGGTACGAATAGGCGGGTAAACGGTCCCCGTAACGCGTTGCATCGCCTGTTTATCATTTGGGATTGACTTAAAAGCCTGTGGCGGGGTATGCTTACGCGAAAAAAGACCCGGGCGACAGGGTGCGAAGATGATCGACGTAAAGAAGGCGAGTAGGAACATCGTTTCGAGGCTTCGGTCCGCCCAAAAGAGCGGAGAGCTTTGGAACAAAAAGGTCGTTATCATGCACGACTTCTCGTTCGACCGCCTCGTGCATCTCGACAGGTTCGAAGACTTCATGGAAAAGGCCTGCACGGTACTCTCGCAGAAGGGGGGCCTTCTGCCCGAAAGCGTCCAGACCATTCAGCAGGGAGGATGCGCGGCGAACGCCGCCACGACCCTTGCACGCCTCGGCGTGAAACCCTACTTCATTACAAGGACGAACGAGCTAGGCGTCCACCTCCTGCGCTTCTACCTGGAAAGAGCGGGGGTGGACATAAGCCGGGTTAAAACGGGCGGGTCGCTCGCGCTGATGACGTGCTTCGAGGTCGGCCGGGAAAAATACAACATCATGATCAACGACGGTGACTCTTTCGGGCCGTTCGGTTTCGACGACCTCGACGGGGAAGATCTCGCACTCATGGAAAGCGCGGATCTCGTCGGAGTGTTCGACTGGTGCCTGAACCCGAAAGGTACCGATCTCGCCCGGGGTCTGTTCGAACACCTCGAAAAAAAAGGGATCGTCACGTATTACGATACGTCCGATCCGTCGCCGAGAAAGGCCGAGATCCCAGAGCTGTATCGAACCGTCCTGACAAAGGGCAATCTCACCTATCTGAACCTGAACGAAAACGAGCTGAAGCAGTTTACGTCCGCCGACAGGGCGGCGGAGACGCCGAAAGAGCTCGTCGACCTCGCCGTATCGCTGAAGCAAAAAATACACGCGGTCCTGAGCATCCATACCGACACTTTATCGATCGGCGTGGACGATTCTGTTTCGGTCGCCCCGACGTACAGGATAAAGCCGCTTCGAACGACCGGCGCCGGGGACACCTGGAACGGTGGAAACATCCTCGGCATACTCTTAGGCCTCGAGCCGGGCGAACGGCTTCTTCTGGCCAACGCCATAGCCGGGTATTACATCGAATCGCCTGACGCCAACCGCTCCAGCCTCGAGGAGATCACCGAGTTCATCCGGCTCAGGGAAAACGACACATATGCGCTCGACCATACAAAGCCGGACCTTTAACCGGGTCTTGCGACACACGCCCCTCGCCGTACCGGCGGCATGCGTCGGGGGCACGACCAAAAAAAATTCCCGGCGGGGGAAAATGCCATGCACACGGTAGAGCGAAAGACCGTTACCATCGGCGCCTCCCTCTCATGTGCGGATCTGTACGA
This sequence comes from Spirochaetota bacterium, assembly GCA_016934265.1. Lineage (GTDB taxonomy): Bacteria > Spirochaetota > B62-G9 > B62-G9 > DRHN01 > JAFGTF01. The sequence goes on along the minus strand of JAFGTF010000044.1, from coordinate 15,678 downwards.
CCTCGAGTCCGAGATCGTCAGGCTGGAGCGGGCGAAGATCGATTTCATACATTACGACGTCATCGACGGAAGGTTTAACGACACCTTTATCCTCGGGGTGCCGACCCTCAAAGCCGTCCGTCCCCACACGGACCTTCCGATAGAAGTGCATCTCGCCCTTTTCAACCCGGAACGGTATATCGGACAGTTCGTAGATGCGGGCGCCGACTACCTCGCCGTGCACTACGAGGCGATGGATGACCCACGCCGGGTGCTGGAAACGATACGGAACGCCGGTGCCGGGCCGGTGCTCGCGCTCAGGGCGGAGACCAAAACGAACGAGCGGATCGAAGCCCTCCTTGCGTCTGTGGACTGGGTGCTGAAGCTCGCGGTGAACCCCGGATACGCCGGCCAGAGCTTCCAAAAACGGGTTCTTCAGGACGTCGCGGAACTGAAAAGCGCGGTAACGGCGCTCGGCCTCCGCACCGCAATAGCGGTGGACGGAAACGTCAACAAAGACACGATACCGGGGATCGTAAAAGCGGGGGGCGACATCCTCATCGGGGGATCGTCCGGCCTGTTTTTAAAGGACAGGCCCGTATCCGAAGCAAAGGACGTTCTTTTGAAAACCGCGCTCTCCTGCCTCGACGGCGCCGGGTAGCGGGCGGCCCCTCCGACCGGGAAATCGGTCTCGTGCCGCCAAAAACCCCTCAACCGGCTGTGCAACCTCCCGCCGCATTCGCATGGGAACGGCGGCGGTCGACACCGCAGGTGCGAACGGTCCGCGGCCGGCAGGTGTATCGTCGAGGAAGACTGCGAAAGGCTCCGGCCGACAGGCCTTCATCCCCGACACTCCTTATACCGAAAACCGTCGAAAAAACGTAAGGACTCGCCGCGGTATAAATATTTTGGATGATCGAGTCATAAAACCGGGTGAAAAAACGGCTGTTTCTTTTCCTATCCCCAGTAGGACCGCTCAATGATCTCGTCCTGGGTGTCCTTCGGAAGCACGACGAACCGGGCGCTGAACCCGGTTACCCGCACCGTGAGGTCCTGGTAGCGATCCGGGTTCTTCTGCGCCTCCACGAGCCTGTCCCGATCGACGACGGTGAAATGCGCGAATAAAACGTCCCTCTTTGCGAGATACTCAACAATGTACTCTATCACCTCCGGCTCGATCCGCCCGTTCAGCTGTACGTCGAGACAGCTCGCGTTGTCCAGCTTCGAGTGCTCGATCGCAGTCACCGATTTAAGGACCTCCGACAGGCTGTTCTTCACCGAACCGTGGTACGGGGCGCTGTTGAGCGACAGGACCTCTCCTGCCATTCTCCCGTCCGGGGTGGCGCCCGTGACCGCCCCCATGTTTTTGATAGGCTCATAAAAGCTGTAGATACCCGGTCTGTAGCTCGTCCCCTTCGTCGTTTTGTACTTCCTTACTATCTCCGCGTACATCGAGCTCACTTCTTTCGCCAGCTCGTCCACCTCATCCACCCCGTTGCCGAACTTCGGTATCCGGTTCTTTACCAGTAGCCTGAAATCTTCCTCGCCTTCGAAGTTCTTATCCAGAACCTCCCGTAATCGCTCGAGGCCGATCTTCTTCTCACCGTAAACGATCTTCTTTATCGAGAAGAGCGAATCCACCGCGGTGGAGAACCCGGTGCAGTTCACCGCCTTCGTCCAGAACCTCGCCCCGCCGTTGTCGACTGGTACGGCGCTCTCTATGCAGCCGTCGATGAGCCCCGATATGAGCGGGCGGACGAAGTAGCGGGCGAAGAACGGCGAGGCGTCGTTCATCGTCTTTGTATAAAGCCCGACGAAATAATCGAGCTGGAGGTAGAAGTTGTTGATGAACTCGTCCCATGTTCGGGGAGCCTCAAGCTCGAGCCCGACCTTTCTCCCCTCGTAGTACCCGTTGTTCAAGGCGATAAGGAATATCTTTGGAAGGTTCATGAAGGCGTTCATCGGATCTATATAGCTGCTCCCCGGAATTCCGAGCTCTATGCAGCCGATATGACAGTGGTTTACAATCGCTTCCTCGTCGAACATATTGCAGCGGCGTAGCCCTCTCTCGCCCGCCTCGTCGAATGCGATGGCGGGAAGACCGAATCCTGAAGCGAGAATCCCGTAGGCTTTCCTCATGAACCGTTTATCCGTTTTATCAGTGTACTTTATTACCGGTTTCGGCTCGAAGATCCGAAGCTCGTCCACCGCGTCCAGAACGAACCACGATATGTCGTTCGTCGCGTCGTTCCCCTCCCCGTCGAGTCCCGCGCAGTCTAAGACCTGGCCGTTGTCCGTGTGGTTTTCCTGGTTGATGTACTTCAAAGAGAGCCAGCTGAATCCGTCGCGGTTATCGAAGAGATCGTAGCTTCCTTCGTCTATCACGCCGACGCTGTCAGGATCCTCGGCACGAACCCCTATCTTCAACCCGCAGAGCTCCTGGAGCTTGTACCCGAGATTGAGCTTCATCCAGAACTCGAAAAAAAGCTCTTTCGCCTCCTCTTTCGTGATCACCCCGTCGTCTATGTCTTTTTTGTAGTACGGGTAGAGGTACTGGTCTATCCTTCCGAGCGAGTGGTTCGCCACGTCGTCCATCATCGTTGCGATATGGACGAACCATGCCGACTGGAGCGCCTCCCTGAACGAGGTTGCGGGGTTCGCGGGCACCCTCCCGCACACCCGCGCGAGGTCTTCGAAGTACTTCCTCTTTCCGCCGTCTTCCGCTTCCTTCGCCTTCTTTCCGAACCACTCCGCATGCCTCCCTGTATACCGCAAGAAACCCCTGCATTCGATGAGACTCGCCTCGAGAAACTCCCTGCCGTTTCTGTCGAGGGTCTTGTCCGTAAGCCTCGATTCGATATCCTCTATTATTCCGTTCATCCCCCTCTTCAGCACAAGCTCCTTGTCCGGCACGATATGACCCTGCGTGAACGCCCAGACGTAGAAAATCCTCTCGTCCATCGCCGTCAACGCCTCTTTGAAAACCCCTTTCGGGTAGCGCTTGATCTCCTCGAGCTCCTCGTTCGTGAGGTGGTTCGGCCGTGGCGAGTAGTTGCTTGTATTGTTTCCGGCAATCCTCTCACCCGGGATGTGATTGATGGCGATGCTCGTAAAAAGCCTTTCAACCACCTCCGCGTGACGTATGATTGGGCTCTTATGGCTGTTCGCCTCGACGTCGTAGGTGATCTGCTCCTTGGGGATGATCCTGTTTATCTCTTCCAACGTAAGGATGGTGGACCGTATCTTGCCGATTCTCTCCGAAAGCACGGGGCGTCCTCCTTTTAGATAATTTCGAAAACAATACATTGTAGAGCAGGAAACAAGAGCAGTCAATGGGTAAGTGAAATAATTCTATCTCTTTCCTGCCGCGTGCTGCCGAAGGGCGCATACTTTTTCCCGGTCCGGTACCGGGATCTTTTCCGCGCGGTATGCGAGCCCGAGGGCCTCGTACTTCGACCGGCCCAGCTTATGAAAGGGAAGAAGCTCGACCTTTACGAGATTATCGAAGCCGCCCACAAGCCCGACGATCTCGAGCACATCCTCTCTCGTATCGTTGACGCCCGGCACCAGTGGTATCCTCACGATGAGGTTTACGTCGCGGTCCTTCAGGTTCAGCAGGTTCCGGATTATCGCTCTGTTCGATACGCCGCACACCTTTTTATGGACCTCATCGTCGAGGGTCTTGACGTCGTAGAGGATATAATCCGTTACAGGCAGCACACGCTCGAAACTCGACCATTCCACGTATCCGGCGGTGTCCACCGCAGTGTGTATGCCTCTCTTCTTGCAGCGTTCGAGAATCTCGAAACAGCCTTCCGGCTGAAGCAGCGGCTCGCCCCCGGACAGCGTCAACCCGCCTCCGGACATCCCGTAGAACTCCATATCCTCGAGCACCTCTTCCATTATATCATCGACGCCTGCAGCTTTTCCCACGATCTCAAGCGCCTCGGCGTTGCATACAGACGCGCATTTCCCGCACCCGGCGCACCGCTCCCGCCTCACGACATGCCGCCCTTCGGAAAACGCATGACATCCGTTCGGGCATATGTCGACGCATTTGCCGCACCCTATGCACCGATCGGCGTAGAATAGAAGGTCCCTGTCGAACGAGCGGGACTCGGGATTGTGGCACCAGATGCAGTCGAGGTTGCACCCTTTAAAGAAAAGCACCGTCCTGATGCCCGGCCCGTCTACCCAGGAAAACCGCTGGATGTCGAATATGTTCAACTCAGTGGCGCACACTTTATTATTTTCTCCTCTCTTGGTCATACCCATTTACTATGGAAGCCGTACGCTATTACTATTTTTCATGATGTGCTTCATTATACGTGTGTTTCCATAAATGCAAAGCCCTTTACCGTTTTTATTTCGGTGTGGTCCGCCTGTTTACCATGCCGAAAACTTTGGGGTACTCGGCAGGGCGTACAGCACATATTGAAGCGAGACGGCGGAAAATCGCAGGTGCGCCGTTACGCCGGTCTTAAAATTATTCCGTTATGTTCTCTTTAACTGTGTGAAGAATCCAAAACGCCAAGCGGACGGAGGATGCAAAGACGGCCCCGGCCCCGAAAGCGGCCTGAAAACCGGAGGCCCGTATCGTTCCCGTACGGGAAGACGGTAAGCGGTATGCTTTCTCCTACAGGCCCCGGACGGTCCAGCCGCCGTCGACCATGAGGTTCGCGCCCGTAATGTATTTGGAATCGTCGGAGGCGAAAAAAAGCGCCGCGTGCGCCACGTCGGTGGGGTAGCACGCTCTGCCCAACGGTATCCCCTCCTCCACCTTTTTCCACGCTTCCTTGTCGTGTTCTATAAGCTGCGCATGCATCGGCGTCTGCCCGGCACCGGGGCTTATCGTGTTCGCCCGGATCCCCTTTTTAGCGTACTCCATGGCCACCACCCTCGAGAACGCGATGACCGCGCCCTTCGTCGCGCTGTATACGGAAAGCCCCCTGTTTCCGAGGTAGGCGCTGTCCGATCCTGTGGTTATTATCGAGCCGTTCTTCGATTTTACCATGAAGTGCAGGGCGTATTTCGTGCACAGGAACACGCCCATGAAATTGACTCCAATGAGCCTGTCCGCCTCCTCCTCGGGAAAATCCTCGGTATATACGCCTCGCGGTCCCAGTATGCCCGCGTTGTTGAAAAGCACGTCAATCTTACCGAAGCCGTCGACCGCCGCCTCGACCGCCCTCTTCGCGTCCTTCCTTTTCGAGACGTCTGCCTCGACGAAGACCGCCTCACCGCCGCCTTTTCTGATCTCGTCCGCTACCGATATTCCCCCCTTTTTATCGCGGTCTATGACAACCACCCGCGCGCCCTCATTCGCGAAGAGTACGGCGGTCTCCCTCCCGAAACCGGAGGCGGCCCCCGTCACTATCGCCGCTTTGCCCTCCAGCTTGCCCATCGCGACACCTCCAGTTCATCGTCCCTCGCCCGCAGCGGACGCGCTATCCCCCTATCGAAACCTGAAATCCCGCCTGCGCGAACTCCTTCTTCAGGCTCTCCATTCTCGACGGAGAAGGGGGGTCTGTCGAATCCGGTATATAGGGCATTCCAAGCCGGTCGTACTTCGGCTTCCCGAGCCGGTGGTATGGAAGAAGGTCCACCCTGCATCCGGGTACGTGCCTCCGTATGAAATCGATGATCATTTCGAAATTCTCGTCCCTGTCGTTGTGCCCCGGTATCACAGGCACCCGTACGATTATCTCCTTCCCGGTCCCTGCGAGCCGTTCGAAGTTTTCCAGGATGAGGTCGTTATCCACGCCCGTATACTCGTTGTGGCGCTCGGGGTCCATCTCCTTGAGATCGTAGAGAAACAGGTCGATTGCGGGAAGCAGCCTTTCGAACGTCTCCCATGACGCGAAGCCGCATGTCTCGATCGCCGTGTGTATGTAGTGTTTCTTGCAGAGCTTTGCAACCCGTAGAACGAACTCCCCCTGCATCAGCGGCTCGCCCCCGGAAAAGGTGACTCCCCCTCCTGATCTCCGGTAGAACGGCTCGTCCTTCAGTACCTCGGAAAACGCCTCCTCGGGCGTCATCGATTTTCCGAGGAGCACGAGAGCGCCGGTATTGCAGACCGATACGCACGCCCCGCAGCCGTCGCAGCGGTCACGCCGTATCACGATCCCACCGGACTCAAGCGAGAGCGCGTCCCGCTCACATATGGAGACGCACGCCTCGCACCGGAGGCACTTTTTTACATAGTGCACGAGCTGGGGGTGCGAGCTCTGCGACTCGGGGTTGCTGCACCACACACAGGCGAGACCGCACCCCTTCAGGAATATGAGCGTCCGTATGCCCGGCCCGTCGTTGATTGCGTACCGCTCTATCTCGAACACTCTACCGATGACGGCCTTCGTGTCGGTTGCCTTCATCCTCCTCCTCCGCTGCTGCTTCGATTTCTATGAGAGAGTATGCACGGTGCGCGCGATGATATCGTCCTGTGTCGCGGGCTCGAGCATAGTGAAAAGCGCGCTGTACCCGGCGACCCTCACCACGAGGTCTTTGTACAGCTCCGGCTTTTTCTGCGCCTCTTTCAGCGTCTCGGTCGACACGATGTTGAACTGCACGTGCCAGCCTTTCAAGTCGAAAAACGTTCTGATAAGGTCTTCCAGCTTGCCCATGCCCTCCTCGCTCGCCAGCGCCGACGGGCTGATCTTCTGATTCAGCAGGTTCCCACCGGTGATGAGGATATTGGGCATCCTGGAAACGGACTTGATCACCGCAGTCGGTCCGAGCAGGTCGGTCCCCCGATACGGCGAGCACCCCTCCGCAAGCGGCTCGCCGCTTTTGCGGCCGTCCGGTGTGGCGCCGACGACAAACCCGCTCGGCACGTTCCCCGATATCGTCGCGGTGCACGGATAGCTGATGCAGCCTAAAGGCCCCCTCCCGTACCGCGCGTTTTTGTATTTCTCCAGTTCCCTGATGAAGACCATGTATGTTTCACTCGTTATACCGTCGACGTACTCGTCGTCGTTCCCGAACTTAGGCGCGCGGTTCAGACACATCTGCCGGACCTGCTCCCCGTCCGCCCCCTCGAAGTCCGTTTCGAGCGCTTTTAAAAGCTTCCCGCCCGTGATGAGCCGCTCGTCGAACACGAGCTTCTTGATCGCGGCGAGCGCGTTACCGGCGTTCGTCACTCCGGTTTCCGGGCCCGTCACCATATCGTACAGCGCCCCGCCCTCCTTCGGCGTCTTCCCCCGCCCTATGCAGTCGAAAACGAGGCCTGTACAGAACGGGTCGGGCACGAGACACTCGATCGCGCGGTCTATGACATGCTCGCCCCTGATCCTGAGATTCACGTAGTACGCCATCTGGTCTTTGAACGCGGACATCACCTCGTCGAACGATTCGAACGTCGAGAGGTCCCCCGTCCCACGGTGGAGCCGGATGCCCGTGCGCGGATCTTTCCCGTCGTTGAGCGCGAGCTCGAGTACCTTCGGGAAGTTCGTGAAGCTCATCCCCGCGGCGCGGTAGCCGTGCTTTCCCGGTATTATCGGCTCTATGCAGCCCACGATCGCGTAGTTGTTCGCGTCCTCGAGACTCACCCCTCTGTTCAAGAGAGACGGGATCATGAGCTCGTCGTTATGCATGGCGGGCATGCCGAACCCGAGCTTTATCGTTTCCACGCATTTTTGCACGTATGCGCGAGGGTTCTTGGGGCTGACACGCGCAGAGACGTTCGGCTGGGGCAGACCGGTCAGCGATACGCTGTCGAGGCAGAGAAGGGTGAGCTCGTTGACCGCGTCCTCTCCCTCTTGTGTCACGCCGCCGAGCGTGAGGTTCTGATATGTGGGCCCTCCTCCGCTGAAGCGCGTATGAGACCAGGGCCGTATCTTTATGACCCCGAAGAGCTCGATCCAGAGGCATGCGAGAAGCTCGACGACGTCTTCGTCCGTCAGAACGCCCTTTTCCCTGTCGCGTTTGTAGAACCGGTACATATACTGGTCGAACCTCCCGAGGGACATCGAGTGGCCGTTCGACTCGATCTGGGAGATGAGGTGCATGAACCACACGAGCTGAACGGCCTCCCTGAAGCTTCGAGGCGGCCCGTCGAGGAGCGCGCGGCAGGTGTCCCGTATCATGCCGAGCTCTCCTTCCCTCCGCTCTTCGTTTTCCGTTTCGCAAAGCCGGCCGGCCAGCTCCATGTATCTTTTAATGAAGAAAAGGACGCCGCCGTACGCGGTGACCACGGACTCGAGCACCTCTTTCTTGTGCACGCTGTCCCCCACCGTCATATCGAGCGCGTCCGAGGCGTTCCGGGCTTCGTCGATGATTCCTCCCACCCCGACTTGCAGGACCTTCGGAAAATCCAATATTATATGGCCGTCTCCGGACGTCATGTTGCCGCGCGCGGAGAGCACGCCGATATCGTACGCCCGCTTCACCTCGTCCGGGAGCGTCTTGAGGCACCGCTCGTGGACCGTCCGCTGCTTCCACCACCCGCAGATATCCAAGAGCTCCTCTTTCACCTCGGGAGCGACGACGAACCGGTCGCCCGGTCTCTTCTCGAGCTCGTCTATCTCCTCAACTATCCACCCGATCGTATACTCCGGGTATATGGGGGCCGCCCTGAGCCTGCCCGCCTGGTTCCCGACGAGGAGGCCCTCTTTTCGCACGAATATGCTCATCTTCTCAAGGACACGGTAAAGCGCCTTCGCCCTTCTGAGTATCATGGGCTCGCTCTCCGTCGCCTTGTACGACTCGGTAAGAAGCCTCGCCCTCTCTATACAGACCTCCTGGACCGCGCCGAGCGATTCGCCCTTCAGGGTCTTTACCCGCCTTCCGGCCGAAGCGCCGAGCGCCGGCTTTTTGTAGTCCATGGTATCTTTCTCCGCGTACCTGTACTGCGAAGGACGATGACCCGTTCGGCCCGCCCCTTCGGCCGCCGTTCTCGGATCCCGTGCCCTCTTTCTTACCTGAATCCGCGCCTCGGATTGTGATATCTAAATATATCGAGCGGCTCCTGATAGTCAAGGACATCCCTAAACCGCAAAACAGGATCCGCCGTGCACAAACAGTTTGACGCGGCATGCGTTTCATGCCGAATATATACCTACACGAAAACGAACTAAAAGCTGATGGACAGAAAACGCCTACTCTATTTCGGAACACCAGGAACGTTCTTTGTACTCGCATTGAGCTCCATCGTCACGCCCATATGCATCGTCCACATCGGCGGGGAGCTCTCCATCAGCCTCTCGCAGCGCGGCGCGATCGAAGCGGCGAGAAACCTCGCCATCGTTTCCGCCATCCTCCTTACGGGACTGTTCGTGCGGAGGGTCTCGCGGAAGTTCCTCATAACCGGCGGCCTCTACCTCATGTCCGCGGGCCTCTTGTTCACCGGCCTGTCCGGATCGTACCGGCTCATCCTCTGCTCCATCGCGCTGCTCGGCGCAGGAACGGGGCTGGTGGAGGCGCTCATCAACCCGATGGTCGCGGCGCTTTATCCCGAGAACACCGAGCGGCACCTCAACAGAGCCCACGCATTCTTCTCGATCGGCGTATGCGTCTCGGTCCTCCTCTTCGGTGAGCTGCTCCAGGCGTCCGTGTCGTGGCGTATATGTTACTTAATAAGCGCGTGCGGCACGCTCTTTATCGGCCTCCTTCTGCAGTGCGCCCGGTTTCCCGATATGCCCGACACCCCTCACACCGGCCGCGCGTTCGTCGAAATACTGCGTACCCCCCGCTTCTTCTTGTTCGCGCTCGCCATCTTCGTCGCGACCGGGCTCGAGGGGGGACTTACCTTTTGGACCGCGAGCTACATCCAGCGCTACTACTCCGAGCTCCCCAGGCTGTGGGCGTTCGGCACCGCGATATTCGGCGGCGCGATGGCCCTCGGGAGGCTCGGAACCGCGCGCCTTTCCATCCGCTTCCCCATCGGGAAGATCCTCGTCATCGCCTCGCTCTGCGGCCTGGCTTCGAGCGTGCTCCTCATACGCTCTAAGACCCTCGGCTTATCCCTCTGCCTCCTCGCGGTCTCCGGCCTCTGCACTGCAGGTTTCTGGCCCTCCATACTCGCGATCGCGGACGATTCGCTCGCCGTGGACACAACCTCGCTCTTCATCCTCCTCATCTCGTCCGGTATGGGAGGGTTCGCCCTGTTCCCCTGGCTCATGGGCGTAGTCGGCGACGGCTTCGGGCTGAAAGCGGGGTTCGTTTTCATACCCGCCCTCTTTATAGCGGTCTTTTTCCTCTTACTGCGGATATCCGGAAAAGGGCGGGCCCAGACGGCGTCCAGTTTAGGTAGTACGGGAGCCACCAAAAAAGGTTGAAACCCGCCTCGCGTCGGTGCTACTATTTCCGGGGGAGATACGGGCATGAGCCTATTGGGAGTCGACATCGGGACCGCGGGCTGCAAAGCGGTCGTATTCTCTGAAACCGGAAGAACGCTCTCCGCGTGCTACGAGGAATACCCCCTCCTGGTGCCTCGGGACGGATTTTGCGAGATCGACCCTGAAAGGGTGTGGGATGCGCTCTGTCGGGTGGTCCGCGGTGCTTCGGAGGGGGCGCGAAAAGACCTGGTGCGTGCCATGGGCATATCCACGCTCGGCGACTCCGTCACCCCGACCGACCAGGACGGCAACCCGCTCTACAACACGGTCGTGGGCGCTGCGGACGGCCGGGCGGCTGCGCAGGCAATACGGGTCGGGAAGCTCATGCCGAGGCGAAGGATCTTCGACCTCACCGGCATGCCGCTTCACGCTTACTGTACGATACCCAAGGTGCTCTGGTTCAAGGAGAAGATGCCCGACCTTTTCGACCGCACCGTCCGCTTCACCGGCTGGCAGGAGATCGTGCACGGGAAGCTGGGACTCGACCCGTGCATGGACCTCTCCCTCGCCTCACACACGATGCTCATGGATATTGCGAATAAACGCTACGCCGGTGAGCTCTTCCGTCTGTGCGGGCTGGACGAGTCGCAATTCCATCCGCTTTGCGCGTCCCACGCCGTTGTCGGCGAGACGGATTCGGGCGCTTCGGAACTTTTAGGGCTCGACAAGGGGGTGAAGGTCGTTGCCGGCGGATTCGACCAGGCTTGCTGCGCGCTCGGAGCCGGGGTGTTTCTGAAAGATACCGCGGCGCTCGGGCTCGGCACCCTCGGCGCGGTCACTGCGGTGTACAACACGCGCAATACGAACGACGCACTTTTGTCCGGCAACTACGGATGCAGCTTCCATGTGATCGAGGGGCTCTATATGACATTCGGCTATCTCACCACCGCCGGTGCGGTGCTCCGCTGGTACCGGGACACCCTGGCAGGCTGTGAGGTGAAAGAGGCGGCAAAAAAGGGGCTCGATCCGTACGAGACCATGATCGCACAAACGCCCGACAGGCCTTCGTCGGTATTCGTGCTCCCCTACTTCACCGGCACGGGCACGCCGTGGCTCGACCTCGCGCAGCGGGGGAGCGTGTTCGGCCTCTCACTCGACACGGACAACGCCGAGATTGTGAAGGGGGTCATGGACGGGATCTGCTATGAAATCCGCCTCAACATAGAACGCATGCGAGAAGCCGGCATACCGATAGAAACGCTCCGCGCGACCGGCGGGGGATCGAAGTCCGTCCGATGGATGCAGCTTGCCGCAGACATAACCGGCCTCCCGGTCGAAACGGCAAACGTTACCGAGGCGGGCTGCCTCGGAGCGGCGCTTCTCGCCGGCATCGGGACCGGGGTGTACGGGGGCATGGGCGACCTCGAGGAGATTACGGGAACCGGACGGGGGTTCGAGCCGGACCCGAAAAAAAAGGCTGCGTACGAGGACTCGTACATTACGTACCTCGGCCTCCGTGAGCGCGTGAAGGGTCTCCGCCTCGATATGTAAACAGATAGGAGTGTAGAATCAAGGAAAATTACACCTGAACTATAGAAGGAGAGACCGATGAAACAGGACGTCATGAAGCAGTTCGATCTGAAAGGCAAAGTCGCGGCAATCACCGGCGGTGGGGGCGCTCTCTGCGGCACCATGGCCCGTGGCCTCGGGGAGCTCGGCGTGAAGGTCGCGATCTTAGACCTGAATCTTGATAACGCGCGGAAGCAGGAAAAGGCCATAACGGACGAAGGCGGCACCGCCCGGGCGTTCTCTTGCAACGTTTTAGACGAGTCCTCCATTCAAAAAGCCTACGACGAGATATGCACACTCTGGGGTACGCCGGACTTTCTCATAAACGGCGCCGGGGGAAACGACCCGAGGGGAACCGCAGAGAACGAGTTCTTGGAGCCCGGCGACCTGAAGGTCGCCGACATTAATGTCGCCGACCTCGACAAGAAAGAGATCAAGACCTTCTTCGACATGGACCTCGAGGGGTTCGGCTTCGTGTTCAACCTCAACTTCATCGGCACGTTTCTTCCCACAAAGGTGTTCTCCCGAGGCATGGTCGAAAAGGGCAAGGGGGCAGTGGTAAACGTCTCCTCCATGGCCGCCCTCGCACCGCTCACCAAGGTGGCCGCGTACTCAGCTGCTAAAGCAGCCGTAGCGAACTTCACCCGCTGGCTCGCCGTCCACTTCTCGCATACGGGGGTGCGGGTGAACGCGCTCGCGCCCGGCTTCTTCATGACCGAGCAGCTCCGCTTCCTCCATATCGACCAGGAAACGGGGGAATATACGCCGCGTGCGAAGAAGGTCATCGCCCACACCCCGATGGGTCGCTACGGCGAGCCCGAGGAGCTCGTCGGCACCGTGGTATGGCTCCTCTCCGAGGCCTCGAAATTCGTGACCGGGATCGTGGTACCGATCGACGGCGGCTTCTCGAGCTATTCGATATAAATAGCGTAAATAATTAAAAGAGCATCATAATTATTTACAAATATTTTAATTAAAAAATGTGCCTCTTCATTTCTAAAAATAGGGCGCTGTCCCCATTTATTCCAAATGTTTCCCCTTTTTCTTTGTCCCGAATGTTTATGTCCCCAATGGTTTAGATTATATCTTTTCTTTCAAAGTATAGTAACGATCCGATTAAAAATATCAGAAAGAACAGGAGCAGTACGAAGGTATTCACAATCGAGAATGAATGACGAATGAGAATGGATTCCGGTTTATAGTAGTGGAACGGATTCAGAAAAGAAACCGTGTCCAGGAAACGATACAGTTTCGCCAGGACTTCTTCATAGATGAAGAAAAAGCCTATAATCCCTAAAGTGAAAAATACGGAAAGCGTTTGCCGGGACGTACATACCGATATGAACAATGAGAGTGAGGCAAAGACCAAAGATATTACAAGCCCCACCAAGAATACCGGCACAAGCAGTTTGAGGTATATTGGAAAACCGGCTATCACAATTCCCAGTATGCAAACGAGTAGCGTGAAGACGGTCGCCGCCGACACTATCATGATCACCGCGATCATCCTGCCGAATATCAATCCGCTGCGGGTGATCGGATACGAAAGCAGGATATCGATGGTGTTTCCCTCAATCTCTTTCGCAACAATGGAAGCTGCAAGGATGGAGGCGAGTACTCCATAAGCGATCCAGTAGGTAATATGAAAGACCTGAAGGTACAGCCACCCGTAAATATCGGTGAAACTGTAAAGCGGGTCGCCGAAAAGGTCTTTCATAATCCGGGGCCAGCTGTCTGCAACCGCCAGGGCATTCTCAGACGGCATGTCCGGAAACATGGATACCAGAAGCACGGTAATGAGCGCCATACCCGCCGTAACGACGAAGGATACCTTCCAGTTCCGTTTTAAAAAACTGAACGTCAGCTCTCCGATCGTCATTCTACTCTTCCTCATAATATCTGAAAAACAGATCTTCGATGCGGGGGGTTTCGCAGACAAAATCCCTTATCTGCATTTGCGCGAGCGCACCGATCAGTTCTTGCATGTCGCCGTTATAGTAAAACTCGATCCGCCCGTTCTTGATTTTACAATCCCGGGACTCGACAATACCGCCCAGCTTTTCAACGGTTCTTTCCGGCGGTTCAGGAGTCTCGATCTTCACGTTCTTCCCGGCCATTTTTCGGTACCTCGACATCTTCTCGACATGAATCAATCTACCCTTTTTTAGTATACCCACCCGGTCGCAAACCTTTTCGGTCTCACTCAAGATATGAGACGACAGAAAGACGGTCTTCCCGTTCTCCTTTTCCTGCAGTATCAGATCGAAGAACTCCTCCTGCATGAAAGGGTCCAGCCCCGATGTGGGTTCATCGAGGATTACGAGCCTGGGGTTATGCATGAACGCCTGAATGATCCCGACGATCTGCCTCATTCCCTTTGAGTAGGTTTTGATTTTTTTATCGAACCGGATATTGAATCTCGACTGCAAGCTCACGAGGTTTTCATTATAGTTCCCGTAGCTCTTCCCGGTTCGAAGCTTCAGAAGATGATACAGGTACTCGTTCCCGGACAGTTCCGTGTATAGCCCGATATCCCCGGGTATGTACCCGATATTCCGTATGATCTCCCGATGGTTCGTGGTGCCGCTTTTTCCGAAAACCGATATCTCTCCTTTCGTCGGCTTTATTAAACCGATTATCAGGCGAATGGTGGTGGTCTTTCCCGCTCCGTTCGGTCCGAGAAACCCGAAGATTTCACCCTCCTTAATTTCAAGATTGACGTCCATTATTCCTGGAGACGAGCGATAATACTTCGTCAGGCCCCGTAACTCCATAATGGATGTTTCCCGGATCATTGCGAATATTTCTCCCCCGCTTCATCAAGATTCCTTTTCCCTTTGTTGATAAGGGTATCCGAAATCATGTCGATCAGGAACTCGAACAGTTCCGGGAAAACCTTACCACCCATCTCATTCCGGTGAAGCTGCAGCAGGAACATGGCGTAAAGGAGCCCCGACAGAATTTCGGGCTTGATTTTTTTCATATGCTGCCGTTCCTGAAACATGCCGACCAGCCTTTTCGTAAACGTATATTCCTCATGCAGGTGCTTACGGAATTTATCCTCAGGGATCTTCGATATCAGGATCCGGTACTCATCATCATCGAACATTTTTGCTACAATGGGGTTTTCTGTGATAAGGGCAACGGTCCGGGTCAGGAAACGTTTAAATCCGCTCCGTGTCATTTCTATTGAATAAAGATCTTTTTCAACAACGGCGCTGATCCGTTTTTCCTCCGCCTCGAGAATCTCGAAGTATAACTCCTCCTTGGAATCGAAAAAGGCGTATAAAGATCCCTGTGCGATACCCGCCGCCTGTGTCAATTCTCCCACGGACGTTTTCTTAAGCCCGCTTCTCGAAAAGAGTGCTTTTCCTTTTTTCAGCAAGGCTTTTTTGATCGCCTCTTTCTCTTTCTCGTTAAAAGGTCTCCCCACAGCCTCATCCTGTGTATGAATATTTTTATAATTCATTCATAGCAAATATATACCATTCGAATAATTCAATGTCAAGAGTAAATTAATTATGTGGACAATATACCGGTTATATCGAATTTGTATCTTTTTGATCTGCTCTGCTAGCCTTTTCACAAATTATGTAAAGACGTGTATCCTCGAAATTCGTGACCGGGATCGTGGTACCGATCGACGGCGGCTTTTCGAGCTATTCGATTTGATCGGCTGATAGCTGTCGGCGATTGGCTGTCGGCTTTATAAAAACCGGACAGGATTACTTCACAATGTGAGGCGTCCCCTTTTTCCGTGTCCCGAAGGTTTGTGTCCCCTTTTCGACTATTCAAAAACGGATTGCCGGATCCATCTGCCGCATGTTATAATCTTATCAGTAAGATTATCAGGAGT
>JAFGTF010000043.1 GCA_016934265.1 Spirochaetota bacterium | reverse complement strand
GGAGACACGGATACCGCTTCCGTGACACTCGGAGATCTGATAGATCTTTCGAAAATAGGGAAGTAAATGACATCCTCGACACCGAGCAAGGATCTTGAGGAAATCCTCAAAATCAGTATGCTCATCAACTCCACGTTCGAGACAAACGAAGTACTGAATCGCATTATGGATTCGGCAAACAGGGTGGTGAAGGCGGAAGCCTCTTCGATTCTCCTTATCGATAAGAAGCAGGACAGCCTCTATTTCTACGTCGCCTTGGGCGACAAGGGCGAGGAAGTTAAAAAGTTTACCGTCAAGATGGGAGAGGGCATTGCAGGATGGGTTGCGAAACACTCCAAACCGCTCCTCGTTCCCGATGTTCAGAAAGACGACCGGTGGTTCAAGGACATCAGCAAGAAGGTTAATTACCAGACAAAGTCCATTCTCTGCGTGCCGCTGAAGCTGAAGGACAAAACGATCGGAGTGCTCGAGGTGATAAACAAGATGGGAGGAAACTCGTTCTCACTCGAGGACCAGAGCCTGCTTGAGACATTTTCCAATCTTGCCGCCATTTCGATTCAGAACGCCAGGTCGTACCAGGACATCAAGTTCGAGAATATCAACCTGAAAAAAGAGCTCTCCCACAGTAAATTACCCCAGGACTTCATCGGAGAATCGAGCCTCATTAAAGAGAAGCTCGAGATGGTGGACCAGGTCGCGCCGACAAACACGACCGTACTCCTGCTCGGGGAGAGTGGTACCGGAAAGGAGCTCTTTGCGGAGCATGTCCACTATAAGAGCGAAAGGGTCGGTAAACCGCTTATAAAGGTCAATTGTGCGGCGATACCGGAAAATCTCATAGAAACCGAGCTGTTCGGGCACGTCAAGGGCGCCTTTACGAATGCCGTTACCGATAAGATGGGAAAGTTCGAGCTTGCAGGCGGAGGCACGATCTTTCTCGACGAAATCGGTGAGCTTTCATATTCGATACAGTCCAAGCTTCTCAGGGTGCTCCAGGACCATACCTTCGAGAGGGTAGGGGGTACCACCACGAGAAAGGTCGACATTCGGCTGATAGCGGCGACGAACAAGAATCTCTACGAAGAGGTCAGCAAAAACCGTTTCAGGGAAGACCTCTTTTTCAGGCTCAATGTATTTCCGATCTTCATACCGCCGCTCAGGGAACGTAGGGAAGACATCGCGCCTCTTGCCGAATATTTCCTGCAGCGTTTTAACCGCGAGTTGAAGAAGAGCGTGAAAGGGATCACTCCCGAAGCGATGAACCTTTTAAAACGATACTACTGGCCCGGAAACGTCAGGGAGCTGCAAAATGTAATAGAACGGTCGGTAGTGCTGTGCAAGGGAACGGAGATAGGGCGAAAAGACCTCTACATAGAGAGCGACTCGATCTCGGTAAAGAGCATAGACATAGATCCCGTGCTGTCTTTAAAGAATGCGGTCAACGATTTCAAGAGGGGATATATTACAAAGGTCTTGGAGAAGCACGGCTGGAAACAGACGAAAGCCTCTGAATCATTGAAGATACAGCGTACCTACCTGTCACGGCTCATCAACGAGCTCAATATCAGCAAGATCTGAATCATATTGGAGAAGCGGTATGGCAAAGGCAGTGAAACAGCATGAAACGGCGGACTTCTTTACTAGGCTCACCGCCTTTTTAGAGAAGTTCATTACTGAACATCTGAAAACGATTCTTATAATAATAGGAGTTATTGCGGTAGGGCTTGGGGCCTATTTCACCGTCGATTATCTGAAAGAGAGAAGTGAGAGCAGGGCATACAGTGCATTCGGAAAGATATACCTCGACTATAAGGAGATCGGGGGCGATGAACCAGGAGCCGAAAGCGCCCATGAAGGAGACGTTCCCGTCGAAGGCGGGGCGGTAGCACGAAAGATCGAGCTTATCGACGATTTCAAAAAGATCATCGACGCGTATCCCAAATCGAACGCCGCTTCCGAGAGCGCGTACATCATAGGAAACATACTGTACGAGGCGGTCAGGTACGACGAGGCGCTGGAGTACTTCAAAAAGAGCAGGGAGCTTAGTCCGAAGTCTCTCGTGGCCGTTATAAGCCTTAAAGGCGAAGCCGCGTGCTACGAGCAGAAGGAGGACTTCGAAGCGGCGGAAGGGGCATATAAGAGAATCCTCGAGGAGTATAAAAACAGCTTTCTTGTCCCGCTCGCGCGGTTCAACCTCGGCCAGCTCTATGAGCGCCAAGACAAGTTTAAGCTTGCAGAGCAGGAATACACAATGATCGTAACAAATTATGAATGGAGCGCATGGAAAAAGCTCGCCGAGAAGCGGCTGCTTGTGATTAAGGGGCAGATCTGATTCGTCTCCACCATTAAAAGGAGGGACGCTTCATGAAGAAGAACAAAAAAAGAAATAAATGGCTGAGCTCGAAAAACATGAGCCTCCTGATCGGTGTCGTCATTATCGTAATCATAGTCGTGTTGCTGAAGAACACCATCATCTTCGACGCGATAGAATCCAAGTCCATCAACGTCTGTTTTTTCATGACGGACGTATTCCATCGGCCTGAGGAGATCAGCGAGGGTGTCTACAAGATTGCAAAGGCAAAGGGGATTCGAAACGATGTGGTCATATTCGGTTTCGATGAAAAGAGCCTCGTGGAGCTCGGCCGATATCCCTGGCCGAGGAATGTATACGCGAAGTTTTTAGACAACGTCAACAAGGATCAAAACTCCCGTCCCAGCGGGGTGCTCATCGACGTGCTGTTCACCGAGTACTCGGAGAACAAGGTGGACGATATGCTGCTCGTCAACGCTCTCGCGAAGTACAGGGACAATACAGTAATAGACCTGTTCGCGGATACGAGCAGTCAGATACCGAACGTAAGCGGTGAGATTGAAGAAAGGATCCAGCTGATACAGCCGCTTGGAATCGAAACAGAAGATGAACAGATACAGGTTGTAAACGTGATCACGCCTCCGATCAGGGAGATAATTAAAAGCGGCGTGCTTATCGGGCCTGCGACTGCGCTGTACGGTACGAACCCGCGTCTCGCTTCCAAGGAGGGCGCCGACAAGACGGCGAGACGGTTCGCGCTCGTTGTCAAGATAGGTGGCAGGTACTATCCTTCCACGGTACTCCGAATGGCCATGCTTCACTATGGAGTGTCTGAATCCGACCTCGAGATAGAGATGGGTACGCATATTATTTTGAAGAATGCGACCATCCCGGAAACGGGTCAGAAACGCGACATCGTCGTACCGATAGACTCGCAGGGAACCATGCTCATCAACTTCCACGGCAGGCCGGGAACATTCCAGGTACGAAGCTTTTCGGATGTCGTCGAGGGCAGGGTGAGCGCGCGCTACTTCGCGGACAAGCTTCTGCTCGTCGGCGTATACGCGGAGGGATTGCAGGATATCCATAATACGCCGTACGGACCCATGTTCGGTATCGAGATGATGGCAAACGCCGTTACGCAGCTATTGAACCGCGAATTCATATCCTTCACGAACGATTGGGTCACGATTCTGCTCATCATCGCATTCGGCATTCTCATCAGCTACATAGTGGGGAGGCGCTCGATCCTGATGAGCTACATCGTCACCTTCGCACTTGCGGTGATCTACTTCTTTATCGTGGTGTTCCTATTCGACCGGTCCCGGCTCATACTGAATCTCAGCGCGCCGCTCATTACCGCGGTAATCACGCTCTTTAGTATGATCGTATACAGGATACTGACTGAGGAGAAGGAGAAGAAGGCAATACAAGGAATGTTTTCTAATTACGTGAGCAAGAGCGTCGTCGACGAGCTTATCAAGCATCCTGAGAAACTGGAGCTCGGTGGAGAAGACAAGGAGATCACGGTGCTCTTTTCCGATATCAGGGGGTTTACCACGCTTTCGGAACGTCTGACTCCCCAGGAACTCGTCTCACATCTCAATGAGTATCTCTCGGCCATGACGGAGATCATCTTCGAATACGAGGGCACGCTCGACAAGTACGTTGGAGATGAGATAATGGCATTCTGGAACGCACCGATAGAACAGGGGAACCATGCCGAGCTTGCGTGCCGCACCGCGCTCGACCAGATGAAAAGGCTGCACGAGCTCAACGAAGTCTGGCCGCAGGAAAAGAGACTCAATATCGGTATAGGCCTGAATACGGGAATCATGACGGTCGGAAATATGGGCTCTACGAGCAGGATGGATTATACCCTGATGGGAGACAACGTAAACCTCGGCGCACGGCTCGAGGGCACAAACAAGGTCTACGGAACCAACATCATTATTAGCGAGCATACGTACGAAAAGATAAAGGACCTGTTTATGGTGAGAGAGCTGGACAATATCCGCGTAAAGGGAAAGAAAAAACCGGTAAAGATATTCGAACTCTTAGACCTGAAGGATGGGGTCGCACAAAAGGTGAAGACCGGGGAAGAGTGAGCTGTCTGTCTTGCTTGACGTTCAAGTTATGGAGCTGTATATTTTCATGGCAGTAAAACAATAAGAGCTGGAGTATACTCTTATGCCAACATACGAGTATAAGTGCAACAATTGTGAAGAGATCTTCGAAAGATTCCAGAAGATAACGGACCCTCCGCTTGAGGAGTGCCCCGTATGCGGCGGTAGGCTCACGAGGCTTATAAGCGGCGGTATCGGTATCATTTTCAAGGGAAGCGGCTTCTACGTGACGGACAGCAAGGGTGCCAAGAATAGTGCATTTACACCGAAGGAAAAGGGAGCGGATTCATCGGATTCGACAGAATCCACCGAATCCACCGAATCCGCTGGCAAAGGCAGAGACTCCGGTAAATCAGAAACAAAGGTGACAGCCAAAGAAGGCAAAGAAAGTAAAAAGGAAGGCCCTACAAAATAAGGTATTTCGCTAATCTTTTATTTCCTATAAGATATATTATGTCTACTTCTAAATATTCTCGTCAATATGCGCTCCACTCTCTTGAATGAATATCTCCGCATACATGCCGTATTGCCATCTCGGAAGAAAGATAGGCATTGAGTTGCTTTATGTTACCATAATTACGTGTACGATAAGCGGGAACTGAATGCTTGCACACGACAAAGTACTGTAGCGAATTCAAAAACATATTAATAGTTTAACCCGTTGAATAAAGTGTCAATGTTCACTGAAACAAACCGGGATTAAAACGCCCCTATGAGGGCGTACAAAAAGTGTCAACGATGGATGACATATACCAACTAAATATCATAATGCTTATCAGAATTAGGAATGGATGTTTTTTCAGATTTGTAATTTAAAACTAAACGATATATGGGAGCAACTACTGCGTAGAAGAAATCGACTCCTCTATCATTATGACCGATCTCCATATTTTACAACCTACCATAAAGGTATGAAACCTACCAAAAAACAGTAAATGACAATAAAAGTTATGATATAAAAGACTATCGATAATTTTTATATAGTATATTAATGGATAATAACTATAAATTACTTTAAATACTTTATGCTGTTTATTAATTGTGTTTCTCTAGTGCTGAAATTAATTAGTATGATATTTTACGGTTTGTGGGTTCTGTCGAGATATGACTGGAGAATGATTTGTGCTGCGATCTTATCAATTACTTTATTCCTGTCTTTTAATCTCCCTCCCTCGGTAAGGACGTTTGCAGCTATCATTGTCGTGTATCGTTCGTCCCAAGATACGGCTTTTTTATGAAAATAAACGGAAAGGGATTCAATATATTCCTCTGTCTTTTCTGCTTCAACACCCAGGGTACCGTTTGTACGAATAGGCAGCCCCACGACAAACCCTTCTACAACACGATCGCCGAGTAGATTCTTCAGCTTTTTGAAGCCGAAGCTGCCCTTCTCCCTCACTATAACTCCGAGTGGAAAGGCAACCTTCTTATGCTCGTCACTCACCGCCACACCTATGCGCGACTCTCCGAAATCGATACCGACAAGAACGGACATACAATTCCCCCTGTCAGGATCCGTCGGATACCGGCGTCTTGAGCAGTATGCCGCGTTCCGATTCTACGATGAAATCGATGAACATACGGAGATCCTCACTCTGTTGTTCCATTTCTCCCAGTAATTCAAGCGCATGAGGTACGCTGTAACCCATTCTGTATACAGTCTTGAACGCCTGCTTGATTATTGCTCGTCTTTTGGCATCGAAGCCTTTACGCTTCAATCCGACAAGATTCAGCCCGCGTACGAGCGCAGGGTTTCCGTCGATCATGAGAAAAGGAGGAACATCCTTCGTGATCTTGGTAAGGATACCGCAGATCGTATACCCCCCTATCCTACAGAACTGATGGACTATTACGAACGCCGAGAGGAAGGCGTGATCGTGTACCTCCGCATACCCGCCTAAAGATGCGCCGTTCACCATAATAACGTTGTTGCCGATCCTGCAGTTGTGTGCGACATGACTCGCAGTCATGAGATAGTTGTTGTCTCCTATAACGGTTGAGCTTCCCTCTTTTGTCCCCCTGTGAACCGTAGTGAACTCCCTGAAGACGTTGTCGTTTCCGATTTTAACATACGTCTCGCTGCCGTCGTATGCGAGGTCCTGCGGCTCATTACCGATATATACGTGGCCGTGAATGCGGTTGTTGTCTCCGATAGTGGTATTGCTCGTGATGATCGCCCCGGGCTCGATGCGGTTGTTGTTGCCTATTCGCACGCCGCCTTCGATCACTACCAGGGGGCCGATCTCGTTGTACGTTCCTATTTCAGCATTATGGTCTATCACTGCACTCCGATGAATAGCCATACGTTGTTACCCCTGTGTCGATTGATTTTCACTTATCGAGGTCGATCATAGCCACCATCTCCGCTTCGATCGCCACCTTTCCGTTCACCATTCCCTTTCCGTGTACTCTCGCCACTTTTCCGCCGAAACGGACGAGATCGACATATAGATCGATCGTATCGCCGGGCAGGACCGGAGTTCTGAAGCGTACCTTGTCTATACTCATGAAATATACGGGTTTGTTCTTCAGCTTGTATTTGAATATAACGAAGAGTGCACTCGCCTGGGCCAGCGCCTCTACCTGGAGGACTCCCGGCATTACCGCATAGTCTGGAAAATGTCCCTGAAAGAAGGCCTCGTTACCCGTGACATTCTTTACTGCATGGAGCCCCGTTTCCCCTATCTCTATTACGCGATCGACAAAGAGAAAAGGATACCGGTGAGGCAGATATTTCTTGATGTCTTCGTATTCCATCGCATACGTAGTGTCCGCCATATTATTTCCATCTCCTTTCAAAAAACTATATTACATGGAAAACATATCAATTATTATCTTCCGTTTCATCCGGTGCGTTCGTCGGGGTTTCGATCAGCTCCTCTTCTTCCAGCTCTAGTGAGAGGGGAGCTTTGGGCTCGTTTTCCTGTATATCGAGAAGACGCTCGTCCAGTCTGAAGAGTACCTTGTTTGTGAGGTTTACATCGTCGCTTCCATATATGAAATTTCCCGTGTTGTCAAGAATGAGACTGAAACCCTCCAGCTCGCTCGTCTTTCTGATGGCCTCCATTATATCCCGCTGCAGGATCTGGTAGATCAGTTCATCTTTCATCTCTTTACTGTTTTCCCATAGAAAGAGGTTGTAGTGGAGCATATCGATTACTTCGCGCTGGTCGTCGATCTTCAGCTGTATTTCGAATCTCTCGCTGTCGGTAAGGTCGAAATAACCGCTGGAATACCGTCCCTGCAGCATGGAGATGAATTCGTTTCTCGTTTGTATCTCGGTTTCGAGATACTTTGTGGTGTACGTGTCTATTATTAGATCGAGATCAATGTACCCTACCCTCACCAGCGTAAGAGAAAGGCCGGTAGCCGGAACAATAAGCGCTGCAATGAAAACGAACAGCACCAATGTAATTGTGCTTCTTTTCATTATACACTCCCCTTTAGAAGAATCCCGCAATAGAGAATACGAAATCCCAGTTTCTGAAAAACAGCTGACTGTTTGCGAGTTGCACCTCGCCGGCGATGGCGTCGTACTTGAACCGCCGTGCAAGATAGAGCCGGATCGGGAAGTTCGGAATAACGAAGCTTATTCCAAGACCGATACTGTAGTACAGCTCTCTCGGGTCGATCGTGAAGTACGCCGCATCATCGAACACGCCGCTGGCATCGAAGAAGGTTAGCCCCCAGATGATTCTCTCCTCGATCGGAAAACGATGCTCGATGCTGAAATTGAACTCGGACTTTCCCCTTCTCGAGTAGAGGCTGCCCCATTGGCTGTAGTTCTGCCATCCCCTCCCCTCGTTCATGCAGTCCACCCTGATGTAGTCGCTGTCGTCTATCCAGAGCTCCCGGTCGGGATACGGCAGTATGAAACCGAAGTTGACCCTCATGGAGAGCACGAACTTCCAGAAAGTTTGGAAATTCACGTTCATGTCGGTGTTTAATTTTATAAAATGGCTGTCTCCGCCGAGTATGCCGCCGAAGAACCACACCGTCTGGGCGATATATGTCCCTTTTGTGGCAAAGTATATATAGTCCCTGGTATCCCGGTATCCCGTGAGGCTGAGGTAGTTCTTGTAGTACCAGGGCCACCCGTCGTAGTAGTTCTGCCGCAGGCTGTCCTCGAACGGAATATTCGCTTCGGTCGGCACGTTCTGGTATATGGACAGACCGAGCTCCGCATTGACTCCGTAGTACTTCGCAAACCTGCGGCCGAACCGTACCGCCGCGAGGTAGCTCGTGTTCACGTACGTCATGGTATTCGCGTCGGAATAGTCGTACGTATAGGACCCGTTCGGATTCTGTACCCAGGTTACGCCGTCCGGAACCTGGTTATTCTCCGGTCCTATGGTGCCGTCGTTGTAGGTGTACACATAGTCGCCGGCGACAGTACCGTACTCTATCCGAGACGCGGAGAGCGTGAGGCCGACCGAAGTGGGTGTGTTGAAGAGCCACGGTTCGTCGATTCCCACCTCCACGGATTGTCGTGTCAGCCCGAGCTCGACGCGCTCGTGAAGTCTTAGGCCCCTCCCGAGGAAGTTCGTTTCGGCTACCTCTTCGAAGAGCGCTATCCCGTACCCTGCGGTCGAGTAGCTCATACCGAAACTGAAGAGGCCTGTACGCTGATCCTCGACGTTGAAGATAAGGTCCACGAGCCCGAACTCCGAACCCTGCTTGACATCCACGTTCACGGCGGAGAAAAATTGCAGATTGAACAGTTTTTCTCTTGACCGCTGTATGTTCGTCGAGCTGAAGATCTCCCCGTCATAAACCTCGAGCTCCCGCTCAATCACGAACTTCTTCGTTTTGGTGTTACCGGTAATGAAGATATGCTCTATATGCGCCTTGTTGTTCTCCTTGAGAGAGATATCGTAGGAAAGCGTCTTCCGTTCTTTGTCCTTGTTTTCCTTGACGTCGAGAGTAAAATAGATATACCCGTTGCTCGCCAGAAGATTTCGAACCGCCTGCAGGTTCGTTTCCCATTCGTTCCTGTTGAAATAACTTCCTTTCTTGAGAGTGAAAAGAGAGTGCAGCTCATCTTCGTTAAAAATCTCGTTCCCTGATATTGTAACTCCGCCGAAGTTATACTGTTCCCCCTCGTTGATATAGATGGTGAGTTCCATCTCGTCGCGTTTCCGCGTTTCATTGAACTCGATCTTCTTGTCGACCTTCACGATTTCCGCATCGATGTATCCGAGCTCGCCGTAGTGTCGAAGTATTTCAAGCTTGTCCTGCTCGAACACGTCTTCCTGGAAGAAACCGGATGCGAGCCAGTACCCCTCGTATTTGGTCTTCATGATGGAGAGGAGCTTGTCCTTCCGTACATTCTCGTTTCCGCTGAAGAAAATGCTCTTCATCTTAACGACGAGACGTTTGCTTTCCGTTATGGTAAATACGAGATCGACCCTGTTTTTCTTCTCACCGGTCTCCTTGTCGATCTCGTCGGAGGGGACAACCTTGTATTCGACTTCGGTGGACGGGAACCCCTTTTCCTCGTAGAGATCCTTTATACTCTTTATGTCGTAATAGACGTCCTCCTCCCTGAAGACCGCCCCCTTGCTCAGTAGTATCTCGTCCTTTATTACGATGCGGGATACCTTCTTGTTCCCTTTAATTATTACGTCCCGTATTACGGGTAGTTCCGTAAGAATGTACGTGACGATAACACCTCCTTCGGTTTTTTCGACGTCAACCTCGATGTTCTTGAAGAGGTCAAGGCTGTACAGTGACTTGATGTCCTCGTCGATGGTGTCGAGAGAGAACTTGGAGCGAACCTTGGAGGCGAGCACGCTCCTTGTAGACGCCTCGTCGCTTTGGATCAGGCCTGCGAACCTGATATCGATTATGGTTTCACCCTCGTATATGCTATCGGAAGCATCGATGGCTGAAAACGCAAGGATCGATAGAAAGAGTGAGAGGAAGGTCGTTTTAAGAAGTCGCATGTAAGAACCTTTTTGAAAGAATCGTTCGGATCATATAATATAACAGTGAGAAACTGCGGTTTCAAGAAATCAATTTGGACGCTTAGTTCAGGCTGCGGCCCTGATATCATGAAGGTATCGATCCCGCTTCGATTTACTTGACTGATTCTTTTTTACTGATTTTTATGAGCAGCGCCTTGGTCAACGTGCTCTTCTCTACGAAGAAACTGTACTCTCCCAGTATCAACTCGTCGCCTTTTACCGGCACCCTTCCCAAAGAGCTGCTTATCATCCCGTTCAGTGTCGTATACGGGCCTTCCTCGAATTTGAACTTTATATGGTCTTTGAGATCATCGATCTCCGCATCACCGTCGCAAAGCCATTCATTTTCCCGCAGCTTTACGATAAGGCTCTTTTTATCCTCGAAACCGCTTATTATTTTCCCGATAATCTCCTCTCCTATATCGTAGAGCGTCGACATGCCTATTACGCCGCCGTATTCGTCAACCACGAATACAACAGGCGTATCCGTCTCATACAGCTCCCTGTACAGTTCGTTTATGTTCTTGCTTTCAGGCATATAACACGGTTTTTTCATGAGAGGACCGGCGGGAAGGCTCCTGTTCGTCGTTACAAGATCCTGAGCATAGAGAACGCCGATTATGTTGTCGATCCTTTCAGTATACACAGGAAGATAGGACCTGTGTTTTTCCTGGATAATACCGATGCAGTCCTTTACCCTGCAGTCGTACGGAACCGCATCGATGTCGACGAGGGGAACGAGTATGTCGGAAAGGACTTTACTCCCGAAGTCGAGGGAATCCACGAAGAATCTCCGTTCGTCCCTGGTGAGAGTCTTTGCAAGGCTCGCGGTAAGAAAGATCTCGACATCCTCACGGCGTTTAAAGAGCGTCGGAAGCCTCCCCGTGCCTGAGATGCCTCCTATCTTCATCACCGCCTTGGTGATGAAAGTGAATACTTTCCCGATCGGGAAAAATATGAAGTAAAACACGTACAACGGGAAGGCAAATAAAAGCGTCAGCTTGATACCGTTTTTTATCGCAAAATTTTTTGGTATTATTTCACAACAGACGAGAGAGGCAATGGTAAGCACAAATATGGAGATAACGGGTTTTGCCTCGCCGAAAAGATCGTACAGTAAAAGCGAAGTGAGGTTCGCTGAGAGCACGAGGGCGATATTGGTCCCGACGAGCGATGTCTGAAGGAGCCTCTCGGGCCGCTCGAGAAGATAACACGCGATCGATGCGTTTTTTTTGCCCTTTTTTTTCAGGTTGTTCAGCTTGAACCTGCTCGTGGAGATAAACGCCGTCTCCGATCCTGCAAAAAAAGCCCATAGTAAAAACAGGATGATTATATACGCGAGTTTGATCATTCTTCGCTCGTTAGTTGTAAAAGCTCGACCTGCCGCTCGTTACTCTTCAGTATAGAAACGGTTACATTCGGCTCAATACTGACGACACGGCCGGTTTGTGGAACGGCTCCGATAATGTTCACGATATAACCGCTCATTGTATTCAGCTCTACGGGAAGGTCGAGATCGGTGATGCTGTTCACATCGGAGATCTTCGTATTCCCGTGGATCTGCCACACCCCCTTTGCCTTTTCCTGAATGAAATCCTTCAGAATGATGTCCCGGACGAATATCGAGTCGAGTATGTCCTTGAGAGTAACAAGACCCGCAGTACCGCCGTATTCGTCGAGGATGAGTGCGAGAGAACACCCCTGACGCTTGAAAGTGCTCAATAGCGACATAATGGTCTTCGTCTCCGGAAGGAAGAGCGGTTCACGGAGCGATGCTTCGAGGTCCTTCTTTCGCTCGAAAACAAAATCCATCTTTCGTACATATCCCGTGATGGTATCGATGTTATCGTTGTAGAACAGCAGCGTGGAATGCGTGTATTCGCGGACCTCATTCTCGATAAAATCGAAGCTGTTGTCGAGATCGATCGCGCGGATATCGGACCGCGGCACCATGATGTCTGTAACAGGTCTGTCGATGAGCCCGATGAGGTTCTTGAGAGTCCATATCGAGGCTCTGTCCAGCCCTATTTCCGAGCTCACTTCGACGGCGGAGAGGAGCTCCTCCTTGCTGAGATCCGTGTGCTCCTTGTACCCCTTACTTCTCCCCACCAGCATACCGATGCCGTAGACGAGCGGATAGAATATCCTGTTCGTTACCTCTAAGACCCCCAAGAATCGCCTGGCAAAACGGTTCGGATGGAGCGCCGCCGCATTCTTCGGCAGTATTTCGCCGAATAGAAGAATGAGGAAGGTCATGATGAATACTGAGTAGAATAGCGGGTGGCGCAGGAAGTAGACGTTCGAAATCCGTTCGCCGATTATGGAAGCTGAAAAGTTGACCACCATGTTGCCGATCAGGATAGTGATCAGCGCCCGTTCGGGATAGTTGAGGTATTTTAAAAGCAGCAGGTTTTTTTTGCTCTTTTGTTGTCCGATTTTAACTTTCTCGACTTCGGAAATGGAGAAGAGCGCCACCTCCGAGCCGGAGAATATGAAAGAGAACACGAGAAGAAGCAGGAGAACTGACAGTTCAATGATCTCTTTCATCGTTTGGGTACGAAAACAGCAGATACATCGATCGGAAACAGCCGAGTGAAGCAAAGCTGATTCACTAAAGCCTCATCGTAACGTAAGCGGCGTGCACAACAAAAATAGGTAACGACGTCAGTCTCTTTATACTATCTTTGCAGACGACATCGACCGCCCGAAAACGGCGTAGTGACTCTCTCAGGCAGTTTCCGCTTTCTGTTGCTCCTTCTCGCCCTTCTGTCGGCGTTTCTTCGATGCTTCTTTAAAGAGGATCTTACCGTCGACTAAATCGACAAGGATCTTGCTGCCCTCCTTGAACACTCCTTTCAGTATCTCATTTGCGAGAGGATCCTCGATATACCTCTGGATCGTCCTCCGCAATGGCCGTGCACCGTACTTCTCATCGAACCCTTCGTTTATGAGAAAATCACGAGCATCCTTGGTTACAGTGAAAGGCATGTTTTTCTCTATAAGCGGTGTTTTGCTCTCTTCGAGCATGATGTCGATGATTTTTCCAATATGTTCCTTCCCGAGAGAGTGGAAAACAACCACCTCGTCCACACGGTTCAGGAATTCCGGATTGAAGACCTTCTTCAATGCGGTCATCGCCTTGTCCTTGAGGTCCGTGAATGCGTTCTTGTTGTCGGCGTTCATGAATCCCATGCTGATTCCCTTGTTTATCTCCTTGCTGCCGACATTGGAGGTCATTATTATCACCGTATTCCTGAAATCGACGGTATGACCGAGATGGTCGGAGAGCTGCCCCTCCTCGAGCACCTGCAGGAGCATATTGAAGACATCGGGATGCGCCTTCTCGATTTCGTCGAGAAGAATGACGCTGTAGGGTTTTCTCCTGATCTTTTCGGTAAGCTCGCCGCCCTCCTGGTATCCGACATATCCCGGAGGGGCGCCGACAAGCCTCGATACGTTGTGTCTTTCCATGAATTCGCTCATATCGACCCGTATCAGCGCATCTTCGCTGCCGAAAAGGAACCCGGCAAGTGTCTTTGCAAGATAGGTCTTTCCGACTCCCGTAGGCCCGAGGAAGATAAACGAACCGGAAGGCCTTTTGGGAGACTTGAGACCGGTTCTGGAACGCCGCACCGCCCTGCTGACCGCTTCGATGGCCTCATTCTGGCCGATTATCCTCTTATGAAGCTCTTCCTCCATACGGAGCAGTTTCTGGGATTCGCTTTCGAGAATGCGTACGAGCGGTATGCCGGTCAACTCGCTCGTGACGTGATATATCTCGTCTTCGTCGACCGTGGGTTTTTCGTTATTGATCTCCCGCCGCCACTCGTTCTTCATTAACTCGAGCTTTTCTTTCAGGATATTCGTCTTGTCCCGTACCTTTGCCGCCTTCTCGTAGTCCTGCACCTCCACGAGACGGGTCTTCTCCACGCGGAGCTTCTCTATTTCGGCCTCGATCTCCTTGAAATCTTTCGGGACCATCGTGTTTTCCAGCCTGACCTTGCTCCCCGCCTCGTCCAGAAGGTCGATCGCTTTGTCGGGTAGATACCGGTCGGTAATATAGCGGTATGAGAGGTTCGCCGCCGATTTGATCGCGCTGTCTGTGTAGTGTATCTTGTGATGTTCTTCGTATTTCTGTTTGATGCCGAGGAGTATCTCGATGGTCTCTTCAACCGAGGACTCGTCTATGACGATCGGCTGAAACCTTCGTTCGAGAGCCGCATCGCGCTCGATGTATTTCTTGTACTCGTTGAGAGTCGTCGCTCCGATACACTGCAGCTCACCCCTGGAGAGCGCCGGCTTGAGCATATTGGCAGCGTCGATCGCCCCCTCGGCGCCACCGGCACCGATGATCGTATGCAACTCGTCGATAAAAAGAATAACGTTCTCCGCACGGCGTATCTCGAACATAACCTTTTTCAATCGTTCCTCGAACTCACCCCTGTATTTCGTACCCGCCACGAGGGACGCGAGATCGAGTGTCAGCACCCTTTTGTTGACAAGAGTCTCGGGCACGCTCCCGGCTATGATGTTCTGCGCGAGCCCCTCTACGATTGCGGTTTTTCCGACTCCCGGTTCGCCGATGAGTACCGGGTTGTTCTTCGTTCGTCTGCAAAGAATCTGGATCACACGCTTTATCTCGGCTTCCCTGCCGATCACCGGATCGAGTTTCTTCTCCTTGGCGAGTGCCGTGAGATCCCTGCCGAACTCGTCCAGCGTCGGAGTCCTGCGGTCGGGCTTCTTCTTCACGCCGGTTTTATTTGTACCGAGGAGCCGGTTGATTTCATCGCGGATCGCTGCTACCTTGATTCCCTGCTTGTCGAAGGCGCTCAGAATGCCGGAGTCGCCTTCCCGCAGAATTCCTAAAAGAAGGTGCTCGGTCCCGATGTAGTTGTGGCCCATGTTCCGCGCTTCGTCGGCGCTGAGCTCCAAGACTCGCTGCGCCCTCGGCGAAGGCGGGACGTCACCGAGCAGCAGGATCCCGCCACTCTTTTTTGTACCGGAAACTATGTCCTCCCGCAGCACATTGAGATCGATACCGAGATTTACGAGGGCCTTTATCGCGACGCCCTCCCCCTCTCGAATAAATCCGAGCAGAATATGCTCCGGCATCAGCTTGTCATGATTAAGCTTCTTCGCCTCTTCCTGCGCGAGGACGTTTATAACACGTTGCGCACGCTCCGTTAGTCCTTTGAACATCATATTACCTCTTTCAGATAATCTCGTATAAACCGCGCCCTAGCTTCGTCGATATTACGGCCGTCTCCCCGTACGTTGCAGAGCCTCTTTAGATGGTTTTCCTGAACGTAGTACAAAAGGAGATTGATATCTTTAACGGACAGGTAGTTGATTATTCCTAGCCCGATGCCCAGCCTCAACCTCGAGAGGTGATCGAACGCCTCATAGAGCGGAAGCATTCTCGAAAAAAGCAGTATTCCGTAGCTTCTCCATACCCTGTCTTCTATACTGTTCTTGTTTTCCCCGTATATCTTTTCCCGCGCTTCCTTTTCGTTCAGCAGGAGACGCTCGAAGATATTCAGGGATTCTTCATACAGCCGCTTCTCGCCCACGCCTGTCGAAGTCATGTTGTACACATCGTAGTACTGGTCGACCCAGGAAGACCGCAGCTCGAAGCCTTTCTTGTCGAGCTCACGGGCGACCTCGTCGATCCTGTCGGATATCGTGAGCCCGGCAAGATGCAGCGTGACATATATCTCGATTCCCGCACCAAGCCTGTTCGGTTCGGAGTTGAGATACCCCAGCTCAGGGTCGTACACGAATCCTATAAGCTTCTCCATATCGCCCGCGATCTTCTTACCGTTGATGTACGATTCGTCGAGTCCGAATCCGGGCCTGACGGTCACGAACTCCATATGGTTGTTTCCGCCTAGTACGAAATAAAACCGCTGTCCCGGCGCAAGGATGACGACATAGCCGCCGGTTCCCGTACCGGGCGGTGCAGTACCGCTTTTCGGCGTTTTTCTCTTTTCATCCCGGATGAAGTTCCTCTCTGCGAAGATCCCGGTCTCCGAGGTTGAAAGTTCGGACATCCGGAAGATATCCAGTTCGCCGCCGACGGCCTCTTTGATACCGCCGATCAGTATGGATTCGACCTCATCCCGCTGTTTCTTTTGTATCCTGTGACCGAAGACATACCCGTTTATATTTCGGCTGAAGGAAATGCCGCTGTGCAGGACGATATCGCAGCTTCCATTGCCTTCCGTGTGGAATATACCGTCACTTTTTGCAAGCTCTTCAACTGTCACCGAAGAATCCTTCTTTTTCCAGGTTATTGATTCTATCCCTGATATGCGCCGCTTCTTCGAAATCTTCACTCTCAACCGCTTTTTTCAGTCGAACCTCCAAGCGCTTGAGAAACTCCGTACCGGCGCCGGAACGGTCGCGGTCCGGGTCTGATACATGTCGTTTCACCCTGCCCCCGAAGATCGTATCGGCGAACAATTCGTAGCACCTCGGACAGCCGACGAGACCGGATTTTTCATATTCATCGAGCGTCGTACCGCAGCTTTCGCACCGGCGTGTTTCAGACGAATTCCCATCGTGTACGTTCTTTTTCAGAAGGACGTCAAGAATGGAATGGAGTTTGTCGTCTATGCTGTTGTGGTCTTCTCTTTCCTTTCTGTTTTCGACACAGCGTGCGCACAGATGGACGCTTAAAAGCTCGTTGTTGATTATTCGGTAGGAGTGAAATTGAGCTTCCCTCTTAAGACACTGCTGGCAGAGCATATCTACCTCGTCTTGCGATTGAAAAGCTCCCGGTCGAATTTCCCTAATAGATGAAGATGAATAAACGTCTCTATCACTATCAAATCCGCTCATACGGGCAGATATCTGTATTCACCGAGAACATTTCCGGCTGGGGTCCTCCCTGCCTGAATTAAATATATATTAAAGACTCCCCCCGATCAAGCGATTTAGGCCTCCATTCTCGAGACGGTAAGCGGTATCCGCGTCCTGTGCGATGAGACGGTTATGAGTAACGACGATCATGGTGCCTCCGAGATTACGTATTATTCCGAAGAGCAGATCTTTTATCCGTTCACCCGTTTTCAAGTCGAGGTTGCCGGTGGGCTCGTCTGCGAGGATGAGACGGGGGTCGTTGACCAGCGCCCGGGCAACCGCCACTCTCTGGCTCTCACCACCGGATAGGCTCGAGGGCTTCGCGTGGGCCTTGTCCTCAATCTCCATCATCGATAAAAGCTCCAATGCTCTGCCGAACGACCATTCCGTATCGAAACGCCTGATAAGGGCGGGCATCATTACGTTCTCGCAGACCGAAAATTCCGAAAGCAGGTGATGAAATTGAAAGATGAATCCTATACGGGTATTTCGAAAGACGGAAAGCGACTCTTCCGAGGCGTTGTCTATCCGTTCCCCTTCCACGAAAATCTTTCCCTCCGTGGGATGATCGAGCCCTCCTATGAGGTTTAACAGCGTGCTCTTCCCCGATCCGCTCCTTCCTACTATGGCGGCGACCTCACCCTTTCTCACCTCCATATCAAGCCCTTCGAGCACGGTAAGGGAGGTGTCACCCGCCCGGTATACCTTCTTAAGATTTTCGACCCGTACGACTGAAAGGTCTTTTTCCATCGTTCTACTCGTATCGAATGGTCTCAACGGGTTTCGTCATCGACGCCTTCTTTGCCGGATAGTACGCTGCTATTACCGATATCAAAACGGCGAGTATGGAGATGACGAGCACGTCTTTGAAATGTATCTCGACGGGTACGCCTTCGAGGTAGTAGATCGAGTCCGAAAGTATCTCGAAATCCTTCGGCATATGGACGCCGAACGGCATGAGAAAGAGGTTGTACACGATGTCACGGAGGCCGTTGACGATGGCTTCGAAGAAGTTGAATATCGCTTCGATATTGATCGTCAGGAAGAAACCGACGAACACGCCTATCAGCGTCCCGATAAGACCGATATACAGGCCGTCTATTACGAAAATCTGTGTGATCAGAGTCGGGCGGGCTCCTATGGCCCGTAGGATTCCTATCTCCTTTTTCTTGTCCATGACCGTCATGACGAGAGAGCCTATGACGTTGAACGCACCGCTTACGATAATCAACATCACCACGAAGCCGATACCGACCTTTTCGTTCTGCAGCGCTTCGAACAGGGGCCTGTTTATGTCCATCCATGTAATTACGTAGAGATCTTCCCCCAAAGTATCCCGTATCCAGCTCAGGATTCGGTCGACCTTGTATATGTTGTCCACTTTTACGCCGATATCGAGATCGGCCTCAGTTACGCCGAACAGCGTGTACGCGGCGTCGAGCGAGATATATGCCATATTCTTGTCATACTCCCAGTATCCCGTCTTGAAGAGGCCGGTGACGCGGAAAAGCTTGAACGTGGGTTTCGCCAGCGATATATCGTCTCCCTTGAAGGTGAGAACCGGTATGTAATCGCCGATCCGCGTACCCGCTTCGATTGCCAGTTCCTCACCGAGAACGATGTTATCGTCTCCGGACAGATCGAATACGCCGTCCGTTACCTTTATCTCTCTTCTGAATCCTTCGTCCAGCGATAATACATCGCTCGGGAAAGCTTTTATAATTATGCCCCTCGTCACCCACCTGCTCTTGATAATCCCCTCCCCGTCATAATAGGGAACCACCGAAATTATCTCTTTATTCTTTGAAAGAATGGCCTTAATATTGTTTATATCGGAATCGCCGCCGTAGGGTTGCTGCACCATGAGGTGGTACGTGTTCGTCTCGAGTATTTTCTTCTTGAAGGTACTGTGAAAACCGTTCATAATCGACAGTACCGTGATGAGGGTGATGACTCCGAAGGATATCATCAATATCGACAGCGTGGACATGAGAGACCACTTCGCCATCAAGTAGCGTTTTGCGAGGTAAAATGATAGTCCGGCTTTCATCATATCGTTTCAGGGTGAGAGTCAGGGTATAATATACTCATAATCGTGTGCGCAGGTATACACAATTAATCGTCCGATTCATGGAACGGGACGTTTTCCGATTTTTTCACAGGGGCACGGAGCGTGGGAGACTTTGATTCCGATTACGGTGACGACAACTTCACTATCCTTAAGGGCAGATTCAGGGCCGTCGAGACGAATACGTACGGCCTGTTTATCATCTTCTTCAACGGCAACCTCGGTACTGTAGAGAGTCTGATGGCTATTGCGTCCCATTACAGCTCTCTTTTCGACAACGATCCTCACCTCCCCTGGTACATCATAGAGGAGAATATCATAAACCTCAGATGGAAGGGAGATATAGCGGCGAACATATCGCTGGACCTTCAGCATTTCCTCGAAGTGACCTTGGAAAGGGACCGGGGCACGGAGCTTTTCTCACTCATAAGAAACAATGACGAAACGAGAATGGAGTCGCTGCTTCTCTCCGTGCTCATCAAGCCGCTAGGGGACCGGAACATTCAGCTTGAAACCGTATCCGAGCTGGTGACGAAACAGAGCATGAATATGATTCGGGAAGAGAGAAACAAACCGAAGGAGCAGAACGTCGTTTCGCAGCCTGGCACCAGCAGGGGTCTTTCGACCGTCGACGTGGAGCTGATTCTTGCGCCGGTAAGCGGCATACCGATATTCGAGCTTGAAGTCGGAGACAAGATAATGGTAAAGATAACGGACAGATCGACTCGTGGGCACTATGCCGTCGATCTGCTCGGCGCCCGTGTGGAGGGAACGCTCATCCCAGTCCCCGCGGAAGTGCTGGAAATTTCCCGGGGCGAAAACAACGAGTACACGATTATCTGCAAGCTCGGCGGGGATTTACACGGCAAAGCGGTCGAAACTGAGCAGGTGAAGCTGAAACGCTATGACGAGCTGCTGTCGAAGGGCGCCATGTCGGGGGAGCTCCCCTCGATCGACGAGCTGTCACCGAGGAGAAAAGTCCCTCTTTTCGTTATGGTTGTCGGCGGTCTTTTTTTCGTCGTTGTTCTTGCGTTTCTCATCATGTGGTTCTATAACATACTGTGACCCGGCCCTCCTACAAGAATCTCTCAATCCAGATATCGCCGGTCTTCAGGAGTTCAACGGGAGCGGCAGGCGTAGAATCGGAAACCGGCATGATAACCGGGCTCACGGGAAAACGAGGCATCGTCTTTTTTATTACCCCCTCTTTTCCATTGTTGAGCAACACCCTTCTACCCTCCTCGAATGTCTTTAGAATCTCTTGGGTGAGGGCGGAGAACAGCCTGGGCTCGAAGTCCTCTTTCTTCCAGATGAACAGCTCCTCCTTCTTCATGTGAAGCGAGATATCCTCGCCCATCCGTATATAGCTCGTGTGGGAATCGCACGAGTCGCATAACGATACGATCTGCGACGCGAAGGCTGTATCGCTCGTCGTAAGCCCGGCCGGGTACCCGCTCCCGTCGGCCTTTTCATGATGTTGAAATGCGGGCATAAAGACCGTCGGGGGGCACCCCTCGATCTCTTTTAAATAATTGCCTCCGACTACCGTGTGTGTCTCGATTCCTTTCAACGGTTCGTTGGCGTTAAAAAGCGGTATACCGATGTCGTGCATGAGCGCTCCGCAAACCGTGTCGACAAGCTGGTTTCCCACGATATTCAGAGACGATGCGAGGATCGCAGCCAGTATACCGGTATTCAAAAGATGCATGGACATCCTGTCTCCGTCTTTTCCGCGCGCAACCGCTATGAGCGCTTCCTCCCTCTTTTTCAGCGCGAACTCCACAGTGAGCACTGCGATTTTTCGAATAATCTGGATGGGAATCTTCTTGTTCCTGCATTCCTTCAAAAGCGATGTGAGATAGGATATCAATATCCCGTATACGTCTCTCTCTTTTTCGCTCCGAGGCCGAGCTTCCTCCTGCGATGGAAGCGTCGCAGTCCGGGACTTTGTCTCTTTTGGAGGTTCATCCTGCGCCTCTCTTTCCGTAAGCGATCTTCCGTACAGCGGCGACAGGGAGAATCGTGCTATCATCTCGATATCCTGCGGCCTCGGTGTCAGGTATTTCGACATAACGATGAAATAATCGTCAAATAGGATGTACACAGGAAGCGGCGTTCCTATCTTGATTTCATCGATATCGACCGTGCGCATGTTGAAAATTGTAACATATTGCATTGTAATAATAAAACAGATTCGTAACGGGCTTTCTTATGCGCGTCGATCCGTTTTCTGTTGCACATGGGGGCGAGCTTCATTATATTTTAAGGGCTGCGGAAATTAGGCGGCCGGATTTCGTGCCGCCTTGTCGAATACGGTACTGTTATTTAACGGGGTGCTCTAATGCCTGAAAAACAAAACCCTTCCGAAGAGATCGATCGTTTGCCGTTTATCGAAAGAGAGCTTCTGAAGACAAGGACGATAATAATATCGCAGGGTATCGACTCAAATCTCGCGAAAAGTATTTTTTCGAGGCTCGTGCTTCTCGAGAGAGAGTCCAAAACCGACCCGATCAGCGTCATCATAAATTCTCAGGGCGGAAATGCCGATTCGGGTTTCGGAATCTACGATATGCTGCGTTTCATAGAGCCGCCCGTTATTACGATTACCGCCGGGCTTTGTGCGAGCGCCGCAATAATTGTTTTTCTTGCAGGAAACAAGGACAAACGGCTGTCACTCCCCAATTCCCGTTTCCTCATCCACCAGCCTTCGACATCCGCAGTGGGTCCCGCCTCCGACCTGGAGATCACTGCGAACCAGATCCTCAAGATTCGCGATCAGTTCAATCTCATCATCGCTGCCGAAACCGGGCGGGATGTCAAGAAAGTCACTGAGGATGCAAACCGCGATTTCTGGATGACCGCACAGGAGGCGGTGAAATATGGTCTCGTCTCCAAGATTATCACCAAGCGGGATGAGCTGGATAACTAGCCCGTCCTGTGAGTCTTATCCGCCATCTCTCGCTCTCGCAAGACCCGAGAAGATATCGCCTAAGAGTCCGATACTCTGCGTGAACAACGCATACTGCTTTTTATAGACAGGTATGTCCTCCTCTTTCGGCTTTGCCTCTTCCGTCACGTGCACCAGCTTTTCCGCATCCTCGATCGAGGAAAAAATCCCGACACCGATGCCGCCCGCGATTGCCGCCCCCATGCTCGTTGCCTCTTCGATGAAGTTCAGCCTGAGTATCGGTTTTTCCATGATGCCGGCGAATATCTCCCTCCACAGCCTGCTCTTCGCACCGCCTCCTATCATCCTGATCGCCTGCGTATTCACTCCCTGCTCTGCAAATGCGTCACATATGAGTCTCATATTATACGCCACACCTTCGAGCACGGCACGGATGAGATGTTCCTTTGTATGCGCCATTGAAAGGCCGATAAAGCACCCTCTCGCATCGGGGTTCCAAAGGGGGCTTCGCTCTCCCATAAGGTACGGAAGATACAGTATTCCGCCGGATCCGGCCTGAACTTTTTGTGCCTTGAGGTTAAGGATATCGTATACGTCGACGCCCGCTTCATCGGCGCATGAGGCCTCCGACCGGCAGAGTGTATTCTTCATCCACTGGTAAGACCCTCCCCCGGCCTGCATTGTCCCCGCAGGAAAATAGAGGCCGCGTGTGAAGTGACAGAATGTAAATGTCCTGCGGGACGGATCGATGAGCGGCCTTTTCGCTGCTATTGCCATCCATGTAGACGTACCGAGATAAATATATGACGATCCCTCCCGGACTACTCCTGATCCGCATGTCGCACATGCGCCGTCCCCGCCGCCTATTACTACGGGAGTTCCGTTCAACAGCCCGCATTCGGCTGCAGCCTCTTTCGTCACTTTTCCGGATATTTCGACGGATTCCCCGATATCTGGAAGCTTAGACGGATCTATCCCGGTTGCCTCCAGTATCTCTTCGCTCCACTTCAGGCTGGTAATATCCAAGAGATTCATTCCCGATGCATCGGAATAGTCTGAAATAATGTTACCGGTAAGCCGCGAAGCAAGATAGTCTTTCGCATGAATGAACTTTTCGGTGCGTTTATAGATCGAGGGCTCGTGTTCCCGTATCCACATGATCTTCGTAGCCGAATATGAGGCGCTCAGACGGTGCCCAGTAATCTCGTATACGCGATCCCTGTCTATCCGTTGGGATAGATGTTCAGCCTGCGTTGTGGATCGAAGATCTGCCCAGATGATCGAGTTCCTGAGCGCTTTTCCGTTTCCGTCCACCGGAAGCGCGGCCATCATCTGTCCGGAAAACGATATCACTGCGATCTCTTTCGGTTCTATCCTTGCCTTTTCCAGGATTGTTTTAGATGATCGGCAGAAAGCGTCCCAGTAACATACCGGATCCTGTTCCGCCCATCCGTTTTGCGGGTAACATGTCGGGTACGGAGAGAACGCGCTTGTTACCAGGCGGCCGTCCTCACCGAACAGTGTCGCTTTGTCCCCTGTAGTACCGATATCGTGTGCAAGAATGTACATCATGTCCCTCCAGTATCGTGTTTTGACGTATGAATGTATAGACATCACCGTCTTTTATATAATGCCTCACATTGAAACGACTCTTTTGTATACTATATAATACATCTTAATTTGATTTATGAAATATTCTCCTATATATACGAGGCGTGTGCCATCGTATAGCAGAATCGCGCTTCCCTTCTTTGTTCGATACCGTACGTATCATGGCCGTTGCAGTCGAGCGCCCTTTATTCGCTTCGTTCCTTTATTCTTATACTGTCTATAAGGTGGACTGAATGCGGGTCCTCTCCTTTCAGTACCGCGAGATACGCAGACGTGTAGTCCCCCAACAGTATTCCGTAAAGCATGGTCTGAAGTTTTGTTTCACCCTCTATTCCGATCTCGAGCGGACTGTATCCTGCATTTTTCAAGGCTTCAATGGTGAAATCCAGCCGTGCAACTTCATTTCTTCCGCCTTTCCGTGATGTGAGAAATAGGGGAATACCGCATGATTTTCCCTCCTCACCCTGAAGGCCGATTATCTCGTTGTGGCTCATTTCCGGTATATACGCCGAATGCGAAAGAAGCTTCGCATTTTCGTTGAAATCGTACTGCCATCTCCGTATTACGGGAATGAGAAGCTGGTCCTCCGTATATAAAAGAGGTATACGGCCCTCACACTCCAATGCGATCCGTTTCGCCCTGTTCTTTGCAACCGGTACTTCAGGATCGAGAGCTATTTTCCTTTGTTCGAGACTCGATGCCGCCTCAGCAATATCTTTGTCTGTTATATCGGCCAGCCCCAACATGCATGCGGTACGAAGCACCGGTATGAACATGTACGGGAATACGGTCCGGTTCGGTGGACTTTCCTTCGGTATCAACACAATAGGTATTTTTTCCTCTTCCGCCCATTTTTGCAGTGCTCCTCCAGAAGTCACCACAAGGCTCGGCAGACTCCGTGACACCGCATCATCGAAACAACGTAAGACTTCCTGCGTGTTTCCGGAAAAGCTGACGAAAATGAGGAGTATATCCCGCCCTACCCATTTCGGCAATGTGAAACGGTTGAACAGGTAGACGCATCCTTTCTCGTTTTCGTCAACGAGCGACGAAAGGGCGAGCGCACACACTGCGGTCGTACAGACACCGACTATTCCAACCGCTCGAATATCGGCAAACGACGCGCCCGGAATATCCGGTATCCTGAAATCCACGGCGCGGTCCAGCTGCTTGGTGAATCCGCCGATGAGTGAAAGAAGAGAATGCGAATCGATCGAACGTATATGCGCCGTGTCATCTAACCTTGCGTCCCGTTGCCGATTCTTCCGATCCTGTTTTTTATTCCCCTTCATCGTATAACTCCTCAGCTTTATTGACTTCGGAAGACGCCGGACAGGCTCCTATAGCTTTGCTGAAACAGATCGAGGTATTTCGTATATATTCCTTTGTTTCCCGGTTGCGGTGT
The DNA here is from genome assembly GCA_016934265.1 of Spirochaetota bacterium. Taxonomy (GTDB): domain Bacteria; phylum Spirochaetota; class B62-G9; order B62-G9; family DRHN01; genus JAFGTF01. The sequence continues at coordinate 1,658 of JAFGTF010000043.1, read as the reverse complement.
GATCACCTCCTCTACTGCGGCGAACCCGCCTGCGTCGTCGATGGATGAGAAGATACCGACGCCGACGCCTCCGGCAACCGCCGCCCCTATGGAGGTCGCCTCCTCTCTGTATCGAAGGATATGTATCTCGCGCTGCATGACATCTGCGAGTATTCGGCACCAGATTCTGCTTTTCGCCCCTCCTCCGATCATCCGTATCAGACCGAACGACGCCCCTTGGTCTTGGAAGGCTTTTGCAATGAGCCTCATATTGAAGCATACGCCTTCCATTACGGCCCTCGCAATGTGTCGTCTCGTATGTGTGGCTGAGAGGCCGATAAAGCATCCTCTCGCATCCGGATCCCAGAGCGGGCAGCGTTCTCCCATGAGGTACGGAAGGAATAAAAGCCCCCCGCTTCCTGCGGGGACATGTTCCGCCTCCAGGCCGATGAGATCGTAGGGGTCGACGCCTGTATTTCCCGGAGCTTTTTCGAGATGGTCGTACAGGATACCTTTTAGCCACTGCAGGCTACCGCCGCCCGACTGCATCGCACCTGCGGGTGCATACAGCCCCTTTACGAAGTGACAGAATGTATGCGTTCTCTGCAGGGGATCGATGTAGGGACGTTTCGTGGCGAGACCCATCCATGTGGAGGTACCGAGGTAGAAGTACGATTCCCCTTCGTGAACGACTCCGGCTCCCGCGGTTGCGCACGGACCGTCTCCGGCTCCCTTCACCACTGCGGTACCGTGCGACAGCCCGCTTTCGGCCGCCGCATCCTTGCCGACGCGCCCTGTCACACTGATCGATTCTGAGAGGTCGGGCAGTTTTTGCCGGTCGATTCCGGCCGCGCGCACGATTTCATCAGCCCAGGAGAGCGCCTCAATGTCGAGCATGGCCATAGCCGAACCGTCCGAGAAATCCGTGATAATGTTGCCCGTGAGCCTCGCACCGACATAGTCCTTTACCCCGATGAATCTGCACGTACGTTTGTATATTTCAGGCTCGTTTTTCTTGATCCACATGATCTTAAAGACAGGATATGATGCGCTGAGACGGTTTCCCGTAATGCGGTAGAACCGTTCAAAACCGACACTTTTATCGAGAAGCGAAGCTTCGTTCACGGACCTTTGGTCCGCCCATATGATTGCGTTTCTCAACGCCGTACCTTCGGAGTCGACAGGCAGCGCAGCCATCATCTGTCCGGAAAAGCTAACCGCTTGAATCTCTTTAGGGTTGATTTTCGCCTGCTCGATGATGGCTCTTGATGAGGCGCAGAACGCTTCCCAGTAGTGTTCGGGTACCTGTTCTGCCCATCCCGGCTTCGGGTACAGCGTCTCATATGCCATGAATGCGGATGCGATAAGCCGTCCCCTGTCATCGAACAGGGTGGCCTTATCTCCGGTCGTACCGAGATCATGGGCGAGGATGTAGGTGTTCATTCGCCATTCCAGTGAATCTTTACTCGTCTTTCCTACGCATCATTTTCGATATTTATTCTACCCGGTACCGTTACCGGCCGCAATTATTTTTGGATCTTTTCCAATTTCGTTGCTGATATATGATCAACAATCACGCGAATTATTAATAGGACAAAGGGTAAAAGCTCTTTTGTTTTGTTTTCTTTTTGTCCCGTTTCTGTACCTATACTAGAAAACCTCAATCCGTTTATACAACG
>JAFGTF010000042.1 GCA_016934265.1 Spirochaetota bacterium | reverse complement strand
GTGCAAACAGTGTTAGGGTTAGTGGACGCAGACTCTCTAGGGGTGACGCTGATGCACGAGCATTTACTCACCGATCTATCTACTTATTTCGTTGAGCCCAAAGAAGCGAGTCGGAGGAAGTTGGCATATGAACCTGTAAGGATTGAGAATCTTGGATGGATAAAGACTCATCGTATGAACAACATAGATGATTTACGTTTGACGGATGAGCAGGTAGCTATTGAGGAGGCCATGCTGTACAAGCAGGCGGGCGGTAAAACGATTGTAGAGGTTAGCAGCATCGGGCTTCATCGTGATCCTGAAGGGTTGGCGCGGATATCTCGGGTAACAGGTCTCAATATCATAATGGGATCAGGATATTATGTGGGGGCATCGCATCCTCCGGAATTGCTGAGAAAGGGTGAGGAGGAGATTGCCGAGGAGATCACCCGGGATATCTTGGTGGGCGTTGGTGACACGGGGATAAGGGCGGGGATAATTGGTGAGATAGGGTGTACGATACCGTTGCTTGAGGAGGAGAAGAAGGTATTGAGAGCGAGTGCGCTTGCTCAACAGCGTACAGGTGCGGCGATCAGTGTGCATCCAAGTAGCAGCGATGATTTAGTGTTGGAGATTATGGACATCTTGGGAGAAGCAGGGGCAGATCTTCATCGTACGATAATATGTCACGTGAATTATTTTGGTTTCAGCAGGGAGACGCTTTGCAGGCTTGCTGATGCTGGATGTTATATAGAGATTGATAATTTTGGTCGTCCTGCAGTACCTTATCCAGTTTTTCTTTATAAGAGATTTATTAAAACACCGAGTGATACTCAACGTATAGATGCGGTGCGAAATTTAATTAATTATGGTTATTTAAAAAAAATACTTATTTCTCATGATATCTGTTTTAAAACAGATCTTATTAAGTACGGCGGTGACGGTTATGCTCATATAGTAACGAATGTAGCTTCATGGATGAAAGAATATGGAATAAAAGGGAATATTTTTCGTATGATTATAATAGAAAACCCTAAAACCGTATTATCATTTGCGTCATGATTTGAAAATTTATCAAGGCTAGTAAAAATGTGAGGTGTATATCGATGAGAAAAGAAGAAATATTGCAAAGGGTAGAAGTACAAGCGTTTGAAAATTTAAAAAAATATTCGATGTGTTGCCAATCTACACTATTCGCACTACAAAAAACGTTACAATTACAGGATGATACTGTACTTAAAGCAAGCTATGCATTATCGGGAGGGGGAGGGGCAACAGGAGAGGGTTTCTGCGGGGCACTGTCTGCTGGAATGATAGCTATTGGGTTAACATATGGTTGGGGTGAAGCCAAACTGCTAGAAACCGAGAGAGCCCCTGCGATGAAATTGGCGAAAGTTTTGATTGAAAAATACAAAGAAGAGTATGGAAGTCCTATTTGCAAAGATATTCAGAAAATGCTATTTGGAAAAGTATATGATTTTTGGGACCCGATTCAACACCAAGAGATGGTAGAAGCTGGTGCGCTTGACGATAAATGTGTTAATGTTGTAGGAAAGGGAGCCCGATGGGCAGCAGAAATAATAATTCAAAACGAAAAAATTAAAATTTAACAAGCTAGTAATCGATTGCATCTCATACAGACTTCCATGAACTTAAATGAGTGGATACAAAGATATATAATATTTTTCACATTTTAATTTTAAACCTTATTTGAAAACCAACCATTTTGATTTTTAGGGGTACAATAATGAATAAGAATAGAAAAGAAGGATTAAGAATAGGGCTGTTGACGGTATCGTTGCCTGCCGAGAGGGTTGATATAGCAAAAAGAGCAGATAAATTAGCATATAAAAATTTTACAGATACAGGCATTAGATTAATTCATCAAGATAAAATAGCGACCAGTGAAGGAGATATTCTATCAGCTATTAGTGAGTTTGAATGTAAGGATGTAGATTGTATCATATATTTGATAGGAACTTGGATATACCCCCCATCCATAGTATCTGCCATACAAGAATCTAGAACGCCTTGTATAATTTGGGCAATAACAGAACCAGCGTCCTTTTCTTTAGTAGGATCTCATGTTTTACATGGTATGTTAGATGAGATGGGAGCTAAGCATAAACTGGTATATGGCGACCCTCAGGAAAAGGAAGTATTGAAGACTATTTTGGCTTATTCTCGTGCAGCCATGATATATAAACGGTTTAAAGGTACTAGGTATGGGTTGATTGGCGGATTGAATCTGGGTAATTATACGGCGACTGCCGATTTAATTCAAATTAAATCAATATTCGGTATTGACACTATTCATATCGATCAGATGGTATTGATCGACAGGGCCAGAGATATTAGCGATGAAGATTGCGAAGAAATATTTTCGACTATTAAAAACCAGTATGGAAAAATAGATGCTCCTAAAAAGGTTATGCTCAGATCGATAAAGATATATATAGCTTATAAAGAGATAATAGAAAAATACAAACTTGATTTTGCAGGTATTAAGTGTTTGGAGGAGGTAATTAATTGTTATGGATCATGTTGTCTCGCAGTCGCTTTGGCTAATGCAGAAGGATTAATAACCGCATGCCAAAGCGATATCAATGCAAGTATAATGATGCAGATATTGCACTTGCTATCTATCGGGCCTGTTGGATTCGGGGATGTTGTTACAATTGATAGATCCGAAAAAATGATCACGATTGCTAACTGCGGATCAATGTCGGCGAACTTAGCAGCAGAGCTTAGTGATGTTGAGTGGGGTTATCAATATGAATATATGGGTGAGTCAAGGGGGGCAACAGCTTCTTTTTGTTGTAAGCCCGGTGTTGTAACGATGGCTGCATTAGGGAGAATAAAAGGTAGATATGTAATGAATATTTGTAATGGAGAAGTAGTGAAAAAGGGCAGAGAAGCACTTAGTAAGGTTAGGGATATATGGCCACAAGCGTTTATTAAAGTATCGCTAGATATCGAGAAATTTATTCAGAATGTTAGAACTGGGCATTCACTTTTTTGTTATGGAGATTATGTGAAAGAACTAGAAGATTTATGTGAAATCCTTGGAATAGAACGAAATACTTATGAGCAGCCGTCGTAAAGATTACTGATATACCATTTTGATATTATTAAAAAGTTGATTTAGGATATTTACAATGGAACTAACTAAGAAAGAAGTAATAAGAATGATTGAAATAAGCGCCGTACAAATGCCTGACGGAGAAGAAGCGATAAATCAATTAATATCTTATTCAAAGAAATATAATTTTGCATGTGTGTATGCTCTTCCCTGCTGGATACCATACTTAAAAAAAAATATGAAAGTGAATTCACATGCTAGAATGGCTTCAGCAGTTGGTTTCCCTTCAGGTGCACATTCGAAAGGGATAAAGCTAAAGGAAACAGAAGAATTGATAGCGCAGGGCGTGAGCGAATTAGATGTAGTAATGAATGTAGGAATGTTACTTTCGGGGAGATACCATTATGTACAGGATGAAATTGAAACTATTGTCGACATGGCGGGCGACACGATCATTAAAGTAATTATCGAGGTAAAGTATCTAACTGAAGACACTATAAAGAAAGCATGTGAGCTATGTATTAACGCCAATGCAGATTACGTAAAAACATCTACTGGATGGACTGACTGTACAACATTGGAAGATATATCGTTAATTGCTTCTTTTGTTAAAGATGATATAAAGATCAAAGTAGCGGGAGGAATTAGAGACTTGAATTCTGTTATCGAAATGATCAAGCTCGGTGTCTCTCGATTTGGTATAAATACAAAAGCAGCCATGAAAATTATAAGGGAATGGGACAAATACCCTAGCGGTAAAATTAATTTAGTATAAATCAATGAGTAAATATATCATAGCATACGACTTAGGGACTGGAGGTAATAAAGCATCCCTTTACGATGAGGATGGTGTTTGTGTAACAAGTACATTCGTTCCGTATAATACTATTTATCCAGATGTCGGATGGCATGAGCAAAAACCTATGGACTGGTGGAATGCTATTGTCGAGAGCACTCATAAGCTTCTCTTGTCTAGTGGGATAGATAGAAACAGTATCAAATGCCTTGCGATTTCAGGCCATAGTCTCGGAGTGGTTCCGATAGATAAGGATGGAAACCTTTTAAGGGAGATCACACCTATCTGGTCGGACACACGGGCGAAAAACCAGGCGGACAGGTTTTTCGATAGTGTTGATGAGGTGCAATGGTACCATACTACTGGCAACGGTTTTTCAAGGGAATGTTACTCGATTTTTAAAATCATGTGGTATCATGATAACGAACCGGATCTATTTTCACAAACCTATAAAATTATCGGTACGAAAGATTTTATAAATTTTAAGCTTACCGGACGTATAGCAACCGATTATTCATATGCATCGGGTAGTGGAGTATATGATCTTCTAAGCTGGAGTTATTCCCCTGACTTAGTCAAGGCAAGTGGTATTCCTCATGAGGTGTTCCCTGTAATTGTGCCATCAACCAGCATTATCGGTAATGTAACGAAGGAGGCTTCGGAAATTACTGGGTTACCGATAAACGTACAGGTTGCATGCGGAGGGGTTGATAATTCGTGTATGGCCCTCGGCGCAAAAAATATAGAGAATGGCCGTGTGTATATATCGGTCGGTTCTTCTGCATGGGTTGCCGTTTCAGCGCAGAGTCCAATAATCGATATAATAACGAAACCTTTCACGTTTACTCATGTAATCCCAGATATGTACGTATCGTCATTCGGTATCTTCTCAGCAGGCAATTCGTTCAAATGGATGAAGGACACATTTTTCGGTAGTGAGGCGAAAACAGGCGGTTCGATCAGCTATGATGAGCTTATTTCGCTGGCCGAGCAGTCCCCTGTCGGGGCAAAAAAGTTGATGTTCAATCCGAGTTTGGCTGGTGGATCTGCAGCACATCCCAGTTCGAATGTTAGGGGTGCCTACGTTGGATTGGATCTCTCGCATACCATTAATGATATCGTACGATCTACGATGGAAGGGGTTGCTTATGAATTGAGAATGGTTTTAGATATTCTAAGGAGGCTGTGTTCATTGTCTGATGATATGCTGCTTGTCGGAGGGGGTAGTAAGAGCAGTGCATGGCGTCAGATCTTTGCGGATATTTTCAATGCAAATATTGTGAAGACTAATATCGGTCAGAACGCAGGATCTCTTGGTGCCGCTGTAATAGCGGCCGTGGGATCTGGTTTATGGAAAAGCTTCGCAATAATTGATTCTATACATCAAATAGAGGATATATCGCGACCTATAAAGGATAATGTAAAGAAATATCAAAAATTAGTAGAGGCCTATAGATACTCATGGGAATTCTTGTCGAAATTCGGTGATATGGTCACAAGGATCGATATGAAGTAGTATCCGCTTTGCGCTTAATAGAGCACGTTTGGTACGAACAAATTATCTTCAATTCAACATTAATTTTTTTTGATTATAAAAATTATATTGTGCCATATACTTGTAATAATAGGATGATAATATTACATGTCATACTCGAATACCGGGTAGTGGGGTTTAAGAAGATAACTATGTCGAAGAGGATCGCTGTAGTGTCGGCGGAAGAATGAAATATATTATGGAGGAACAAAGAATAATGGAAAAGTCGAACGACAGGCTGAGCGTTTGTATAGAAACCGTATTCCCGCATACGATGCCGTACGAGGAGCAGATCAGGACCGTTGCGTCGCTGGGATACAGCGCATACGAGTTCTGGTACCACGATATGGTCCGAGACGGAAAGGGAGGGTGGCTCGAAAAAGAGAACGCCAAGGACCTCGACCTGCTGTGCCGTCTGAACGAGGAGCTCGGGCTGACGCTTGTGAACTTCGCGCTCAACTCTCCGCACGCGGACCACGGCGGAACGCCTGTGGACGACAGGGGGGCGGATCAGATGGTGCGGGAGCTCGAACGCCTTTTACCCGTATGCAGGAGGCTCGGCGTACTGCAGCTCATCACCTTCGTGGGGTGGGAAAAGGAGGGTCTCTCGAAGGGTGAGGCAAAAAAAAGAATCGTCAAGATTCTAAAGAAACTCGACGGCATGCTGGAAGGAAGCGGAATGGTGCTCACGGTTGAGCCGTTGAGCCGGCCGAAATATACGGGATGCCTTCTTCCGACGATTACCGAAGCGGTCGATCTCCTCCGGGAGGTCGACGGTATGCATATTAAGATCCTGTACGATCTCTTTCACATACAGATCATGACCGGCAACATCATCGACTCGCTGCGGGAGAGTATCGAGTATCTCGGGCACCTCCATGTGTCGGGTATCCCCGGGCAGCACGAGCCGTGGGAGAGCGAGCTCAATCTTCCGTACATACTTAATAAGCTTGCGGGAATGGGATACGGGGGCTACTACGGTCTCGAGTATTACCCGCTCAGCGACCCGGTCGATTCGCTCGTGCGGACGAAGGAATTTTTAAAAGACGCGGGCGGGTTTTAACATACGGCCGCTGGTTGATAGGTGCCGTAACGAACGGCTTTTCGTTCCGCACACGTTCTGTATACCCTCCTTTTAGCCGACGCCGGGCGCAGTGACGGCCCGGCGTGGTATAATCCCGGATTTCTCCCGACACATCGTATTTTCCGGGGCGGGGCCTACCGTCGAATTCAATAAAAACTTCGTGGTTTCGGCCTTTACTTTTCTTGTATAATGAAAATAATAGAAGAGGACGGATTCGGCGGCCCTACCCGAACGACCGTCAATACAGCGACCGAAGGAGTGGATGAGGAATGGATAAAAAAGAGGTGAAAAATTTATTAAAAAACCAGCGATTGGAAACGCCGTCGTGGGGGTACGCGGATTCGGGGACGCGGTTCTACGTGTTCACCCAGAGCTCGGCGGCCCGCACGCTCGAGGAGAAGCTCGAGGACGCGGCGCAGGTACAGAAGCTTACGGGGGTGTGCCCGTCGGTCGCGATACACATACCGTGGGACAAGACCGACGACTGGGGACGAATTACGCGATTCGCAAAAGATCTCGGCCTCTCGATCGGCGCGGCTAATCCGAATTTGTTCCAGGAGCAGGAGTACATGCTCGGAAGCGTGTGCAACCCCGACGAAACGATCAGGAAAAAGGCGGTCGATCATATGCTCGAGTGCGTGGAGATCATGAAGATCACCGGGTCCAAGGACTTGAGCATCTGGCTCGCGGACGGGACGAACTATCCCGGTCAGGACAGCTTCAGGGCTCGCAAGAGGCGTATGGAGGATTCGTTCCGGGAGGTATACGAGAAGCTCGATCAACGGATGCGGATGCTGTTCGAATACAAGTTCTTCGAACCGTATTTTTACAATACGGATCTACCGGACTGGGGAACCGCATACCTGCTTAGCGTAGCGTTCGGGGAAAAAGCGGCGGTGCTGGTTGACCTCGGGCACCATCCCCTCGGCACGAATATCGAGCAGATCGTTGCGTACCTTCTCGACGAAGGAAAACTCGGCGGGTTTCATTTCAACAACAAGAAGTACGCTGACGACGACCTCGTCGTCGGTTCGGTGAATCCGTATGAATTGTTTCTTATATACAACGAGCTCGTCTCGGCGAGCCTGGATGCCGACACCAGAGCCTGCGCCGACGGCGTTGCGTACATGATCGACCAGTCGCACAACATTAAGAACAAGATCGAGGCGACAATCCAGTCGGTGATTAACATCCAGGAGGCCTACGCCAAGGCTCTTCTCGTGGACAGGAACGCTCTCGCTTCGGCGCAGAAAGAGGGCAGGGTTCTGGATGCCGAGGAATGCGTCAAGGACGCTTATAACACCGACGTTAGGCCCCTGTTACGAGAAGTCAGGGAGGAGATGGGATTGGACCCCGACCCGATGAGCGCGTTCAGAAGAAGCGCCTATTCGAAGAAGAAGGCGAAAGAGAGGGAAAAGAAAAAGGGGACTGCGAAGATGTCGTCGGGGTTTCAGGGCTGATCGGGGGAATGTCATTCGCCCCTGCCGATGATATGCACAACGTTCGTGGTCGCCGAGCCGCCGATGTTGAGCACTGCAGCCCGTTTTGCACCTTCGACCTGGTAGGCTCCCGCGTTGCCTGAAACCTGCAGGTACGCGTCGAGGAGCTGTCTCGCGCCGGTGGCGCCCACGGGGTGCCCGCACCCGATGAGCCCGCCGGAGGGGTTAACGGGGCAGCTTCCGCCGATTTCGATGGTCCCGTCATCTATTCTCCTGTACGCCTCTCCGGGATCGGCGAGCCCGAAGTGCTCGATCGCCGCGTATTCCGTAATCGAAAAGCAATCGTGGGTCTCTATGCAGGAAAGCTCCCCCGCACCGGTTATTCCGGCCCGCCGGTACGCGTCGGTAACGGCGCCTCTTGTATGCGGAAGCGGATACTCGTTTGCAATCGCCTCTTTTTCCTTCTCGTCGAAGAGAATCGGTGCCGTCCTATGCCCCCACCCCTGGATATAGGGGATATCCTCCAACTTCTTCCCCGTTCTCTTTGCATAACCTCTTGTATATTCCTCCGAAGCGAGAAATATCGCCACAGCGCCGTCGGTCACCTGGGAGCAGTCGCTGGCTCGAAGCCTTTTGCCTATCACTCTGTTGTAGCTTCCGCTGCTGCAGGCGTGTTGCAGGTTCATATACCAGCCGCGTGTCTGGGCGTTCGGGTTTCTCTTCGCGTTATCGTAGTTTACAGCCGAGATTCGTGCAAGGTGCTCGTAGTTCACTCCGTATTTTTTATCATAGACGTCGTAGAGCCGGTCGAAAAGCTTCGGAAAAGGGAATTCCACCCCCGCGCACTCCTTCTCGTACCATGCCGCCGTCCCGAGGTATGAACCGCCCGTTTTGGAGTCGACAGATTTCATGAGCTCGACGCCCATTACGAGCGAGAGGTCGTACGTGCCGGCCTCGATCTCGGTGCGTGCCATGAGTGCCGCGATCGAGCTCGATGCGCAGGCCGCCTCGTGGCGGGAGGTCGGCAGTCCACGGAGTGCGGGATGGTAGTTGCACACAAATGCCCCGAGATGGGCCTGCATTGCATACAGCTCGCCCGCGAAGTTTCCGACGTGTACGGAGTCGATATCGCCGGGGTCTATCCCCGTTTTCGAGAATCCGCCGTCCAGCACCTCGCGGATCATCGCCATGATGCCCTTTCCCTCCTTCGTCCAGTTCCTCGCAAAATCCGTCTGATATCCGCCGAGTATAAATGTTCTCCGTACCATCGTATTTCTCCTTCCTCTACGGCACATTACCGCGCGATTAGGTATTTTGGTATGTCATGTATGAGGCAGCGGGCGTCTTCTTTTTGAGCCTCGAGGGACTTCGGTATTTCTATGCCCTCTTTCTTCATCATCCGCAACGTCTCTTTCGGTCCTCCTAAGAGGTCGACCCACCCGGAGGGAGGGAGCCAGGAGAATCCGTATGCCATGACTTTGTCGATCCCGTGTATCCCGTACGCAGAGGGGGTGACCTCGCCTATCCTCGCATAGCTGTATGCAACATACCCGAGGATGAAGTGCCGCACGATGCCGCCTTCCTCGGAACGTTCTTTTTTGATGAGGTCGACGGCCTTCGTGTACTCGCCGTCGTGCAGCAGGCGTTTCGCATCCTCGATGAATCCCGCCTCTATCTCATCCGGCCTGCCGTACGAGAGCGTACGGGGCGAAAGCACCATCCGCCCACCGTCTTCATCCTTTTGATAGAATCCGCTCCCGGTCTTCCCCTTTCGTCCTAAAAGCCCCTTTTCTTTCATCAGTTCCGCATACGGAGGGATGGCAAAGACGTCATGGCGCTCGTCGTCGGTGTTGGCGTATATATAGTCGACGATCGCCTTGTAAACGTCGAGGCCGACGAGGTCAATTGTCGCGAGCGGCGGCAACGCGCGTCCCGTATACGGACCGAGAAGGTAATCGACGACCCCAACCCCGTACTTTTCCGCGTAACGGACCGCCTCGTTGAGAAAACAGAATCCGATCCTGTTGCCTGCAAAGCCCGGCCTGTTGTGCGCCTCGACATTAATCCGGTAGAGCCTGTCCCGGCAGAACCGAGCGGTGAATTCTTTCAATGTTTCCGTGTTGTCCGGATGATAGATTACCTCGTTTGCAGGGAGCTTGCCCGGGGGATTGAAAAAATGGATCCCCATGAAGTGCGACCTGAAATCGTCGCTCCTCGCCTCCACAAGCTTCTCGATGGAAAGAGAGGATGATACGGTTGAAACGATCGTTCCCCTTTTCAGCGCGCCGTCCAGGCGCTCGTAGTAGCGCTGCTTCAAGCTCTGATCCTCTCCCAGCGCCTCGAATATCCAGTCGCACCCTGAAACTTCCGATTCCAGCTCGTCGTATGTCTTCGGAACGATGTAGTTCCGGAGAACGTCGCTTCGCGCCTGATCTACCGCGTTGTCTATGCCTGAAACCGCCTTTTGTTTTGTTCTCGCAAAGAACAGGCAGCGCACTCCGGCCTGTGCAAAGATCCCGCCGGAACGCGAGCCCATCGCTCCGTTTGCGCCGAGTACCGCCACCTTCTTGATCTCACGCATCCTGCGCTCCCCTCTGTTTCGTTTTATCGCCTCCGGCGTTTAAGGCACACGCGGTGCGCCGGAAACAGCGATACTTCTCTTTTTACTTGACAATCCGGTATATGCTTGTTATAACGAGATTATAGGATAATATGATTACAGACTGAAAACAACAAGAAAATTGAATCAGCGGGCTGCGAACGCATGATTTATTCCTGATGAACGCTCCGGGACGGCTTGAAGGGGTAATAAACGTTCTCACGAGAGGGCGAAAGCAACAATCGGGGCTTTTTAAGAAGGGGGGCGCCCCTCTTTTCCTGCAGCGGAAATCGCGGAAGAAGGCGGGATAGAGGAGGGCGGGGAGGAGAACGGACCGGTACGGTGACTCGTATCAGCTGGTGTGAATGAGGCGGGTGCGGGCGGTAATGAGATCATACCGTCGAACACCGCAGGCAAACGGCGCCGACGGTGTCGATTCAAGGCTGATGGACGGCGCAGGCGGATAAAGACGACAAGGGGTGCTCGAAGAATGAAGAAACTTCAGGGCAAGAAAGCGATCGTAACCGGCTCGAGCTACGGGATTGGTAAGGCTGTTGCGCTCTGCTTTGCGAATGAAGGCTGTGATCTCGTAGTAAACTATTCGAAGTCAGAAAAAAAAGCGCTCGAAGTCGTATCGGAGATCGAAAAGACCGGTGCAAGGGCGATTGCGATACGGGCGGATGTTTCAAGCTCGTCGGAAGTGAAACGAATGGTGGAGGAGGCGGTCGCATTTTTAAAAACGGTCGATATTCTCGTCAACAATGCAGGAATTATCGCGTTCGGTACGCTCGAAGAGATAGACGACGAACGGCTGGAAAAGGTGCTGGCAATAAACTACAAGGGTACGTTCTACTGCTGTCGCGAGACGATACCCGTCATGAAAAGGCAAAACTACGGCAAGATAGTCAATGTTTCGTCCATCGCCGGTCAGCAGGGTGATCACGCGACCGCACCCTCCTACGGTTCCTCGAAGGGTGCGATGAACGTGCTCACGAAGTCGCTCGCACGGCAGTTCGGCCCGTACGGCATCAATGTCAACGCCGTTGCGCCGCATGCGATCATTACGCCGATGATGGACTACTGGAACAAAAAGAGACAGGAAGAGATGAGGAAGATGATCCCTGTCGGGAGACTGGGAACTCCGGAAGATGTGGCCTCGGTCGTCCTTTTCCTCGTGTCGGACGAGGCGAGCTTCGTAACGGGCCAAATAATCAACATAAACGGCGGGTACCTCATGGACTCGTGACCGTTGCCTATACTATATCGAACCATACTATGGAACAGGACGGAGAAGAGAATGGACAGAGAAAAACTGATAACGCGCGCGTATGATACCGGATTCGAATACGAGAAAACATACCGGGGATGCTCTCAGAGCACCATCGCCGCGGTACAGGACACGATCGGCATACAAAACGACTTCGTATTCAAGGCGGGCGGTGGACTCACCGCAGGCTGCGGAATGCTTCGAGACGGCCCCTGCGGGGGTTATACGGGCGGTATCATGGCGATGAGTATGTTCTTTGCCAGGCGGCGCGATAAGTTCGACGACGACCGGGAGGAGAACTACTGCTCTTTCAGAATGGCGATAGCCCTTCATGACAGATTCGTCTCGGAGTACGGATCCATCACATGCAGTGAAATTCACAAGAGAATATTCGGAAAAAGCTACGATCTCTGGAATCCGGAGGAGAAGAAGCGTTTCGAGGAAGCGGGGGCGCACAAAGACAAGTGCACCGGCGTCGTCGCGAAGGCCTCGGCGTGGGCGATGGAGATACTGCTCGACGAGATAGAGAAAAGGGATATGACGATCGACGATTTCTCCCATCTCTCCTGTAGAATGAACGGACGGTAGGTCGTTTCGATTCTGTAACACGGAGTTTTCGGACAGCGGCGGTTTCGTCGGTCGGAGTCGCCGCTCCAACACTCCTGCGATACATCCTGTGTATCATACTATTCGGAGGGTCTCATGGATAATGAGCCTGTAACGAAAAGGCCGGTTTTTATCGACAAGTCGAGCCCGGTACCCTACTATCATCAGCTCAAGGTATTCCTTATGAACGAGATAGAGTCCGGAAGGCTCCTCCCGATGCAGAAGATACCTTCCGAAACGGAGCTGTGCGAGCGGTTCGATATTTCGAGGACCGTGGTGCGGCAGGCGATCAAGGATCTCCAGAACGAGGGGTATCTCACGACCGAGAAGGGGAAGGGTACCTTCGTCTCGCGGCCCAAGATCGTCGGCGGTCTCGTGCAGAGCCTCACCGGTTTCCATGAGGATATGGTTCGCCGGGGCTTTACCGTCTCGACGGAAATACTGAAGCAGGAAGTCCAGGGTGCTTCACAGAAGGTTTCCGAGGCGCTGGGGATCGAGGGGGGCTCGCCGGTCATTGTGATCAGCCGGGTCAGGCGTCTCAACGGCGAACCGTCGGTCTATGTCACCACGTACATCCCCCAAAAGATCTGCCCTGAACTCGAGGAAGAAGACTTGCAGAACCAATCGCTCTATGCTTTGCTTGAAGGCAAGTACGGACTCGAGATACACAGGGGACACCGCTATATCGGCGTATCCCTCGCAAACGAATACGAGGCGGGACTGCTCAACATCGAGGTCGGCTCACCCTTGATAGAGCTCGACAGCACGAGCTACCTCAAGGACGGCCGCCCCCTCGAATACTTCCACGCGCTCCATCGGGGGGACCGTACCAGGTTCGAGGTGGAGCTCGTCCGTATACGCGAATAACACCCATTTCGAATCAGGGTATACACATTCGATTCGAAAAAGCATAGCGCATTCCTATGCCCTCGTCAGTATCCCTGTAAATTCGCCATATCGTTTGTTCCACTGCGGTGAGTTCAACGGCTCATATTTCTTAATACTGAACGTATCGAGTATGAGCGAATGCGAATTGACCAAGGATGGGATGATGCCGACGGCCTTCGCCTGGACCATGATGTTTCCGCACGCCGTCGCCTCGTCGGGACCGGCGAAGACCGGCAGGCCCGTGGCGTCCGCGGTGAACTGATTCAAGAGCTCGTTTTTGCACCCACCTCCGATGATATGCACGACGCCGAACGGCGCGCCGCACGCATCCGAGATCTCTTCCAAAACCGTTCGGTATTTCATCGCAAGACTCTCGTATACGATGCGGAGCAGGGTGCCGCGGTCGGTGAAACGTTGCTGGCCGGTACGTAAAAGATACTGCGAGATCTCCGCTTCCATATCGGGCGGGTTGAAGAAACAGGGGGCGTCGGGATCGATGAACGCAGAGAACGGTTTCGCCCGCGTCACGAGGGAAACGATTTTCTCCCATCCCATTTCCATGCCGTCCGCTTTTTCCCATCCCCGGCGAAGCTCCTGTACGATCCAGAGACCCATGCAGTTCTTTAGAAACCGTATGTTTTCGATACCCCCCTCGTTCGAGAGGTTGTATTTCATGGCCGAGGCGGAGGTGATCGGCTTTGGTATGAGCTTTCCGACGAGCGACCATGTGCCGGAGCTTATGATCAACGCTTCCTTCGTATCCCGTATCGGGGCAGCGGCGTATGCGCTCGCCGTGTCGTGGGAAGCGACCGCGATGATCGGTGCCCGGTTTAGGCCTATCCTGTCCGCAAGCAGGTCTTCGAGTGTTCCCAAAATAAAACCGGGAGCCACGATCTCGGGCATGATCTCATGCGGTATACCGAGGCGTTTGAGGATATCCTCGCTCCAGTCCGAGGTACGGCAGTCCATGAGCTGGGTGACGCTCGCCCATGTCGAATCGATTTTCTCCACTCCGCCCAGGTAAAAGCCGAATACCGTCGGCATTGGGAGGTACAGGGAGCCGGGCTGCAGCGTGTGCCGCCTGTTTTGTATGAACCATAGAAGCTGATTGCTGACATTGAAAGGCTGGAAGTGGATGCCGGTAATCTCGTAGATATGCGCCGGGTCTATACGCCGCTTCACCTCATCCATCATTCCATCGAGCCTATGATCCCTATAGCAGTATATCTTTCCCGCCATATCCCCGTCCGGGGTCACGAACCCTCCGTCGGTCCCCCATGTATCGATTCCTATACCGTCGACCCTGTCGGAGATCTCCCGGCGAAAACGGTGGAGTCCCTTAATAATGTTGTCGTAAAGGAGGGTATCGTTCCAGTAACACCGTTCCGCAACCGTTTTTGTCCTGTCCCTCGAGAAAAAGGAGACTCCGTCGTGGGAAAAGCGGTTTATCTCGTACATGGAAAAATCGCCGCCTTTGAATGTTCCGACAAAACACTTGCCGCCCGATGCTCCCAGATCGACGGCAAAAATATGTTGTTCGCTCATTTTTTCCTCTTCCTCCTCTCTACAATGATAGTATATTGATATATAAAGTGCCATATTTTTGTATGTCACGGTGAGGCCGACGTCCGGCAATGTGCTGCCCTTCGTACCGCTTCGCAACGTGTGCGGGGGAGCATCGTATTGCCGTTTATCCTGGGAGAATGTACACTCTATTTTTGAGATGGGCGGTATGAAGAGAATAGCGGTTTACCTGCTCCTGTTCTCATTTCTCTTTTTTTTCACACTACACATGCATGCGGCCGGAAAACGCTCATTCTCAGGGGCGGCGTTTGCGGAAAAGGAGGATTGGTACACCTCCTCCGAGGAGTTCCTTCCGGTTGTGGATCATGAAGAATCGGAGGGGGAGAGCATCGATGAAACGTGGCTTGAAAACAACGGCTATATCACCGGTGCGAAGATCAAGGGGATCAAGATCAGGAAGGACGAGGATCGGATGCTGTTCGTTATATCCCCGCCCGACGCGTACGGTATCGAAAAAAAAGATCTCTTTTTCGAGGTCTTTTCGGTAGCATTCCCTCCGAGAATCATCCTTCGGCTCTACGGCGTATACAACGAGGACAGAACGTACCGTTTTTTGAAAAACCTCGAGATACTCGGCGTCATATCGAACCCCTTCACACCCTCCTGGATAACGGAATACGTCATCTTCTTCGAGGACTGGGTCAGGGGAAGCGGCGTGTATGAGATGGAAAAAAAAGAGCTCGTCCTCGGATACGAGTTCACTCCTCCGCTTTTCAGTCAGGGGTACGGTGTCAGGATCGCGGATACGAAGATCGACCCGCTGCCGCAGGTGATCGAGGTGAAGAAAAAACTAGATCAGTTCGGCCTCCTGAGCTACCTCTTGGTGGCTCAGGACCGGGAGACCGTGGTGCTTGAGTCGCCCTTCTACGAGACTAAAGAGGAGGCCGTTTCATATATCGAATCCCTCGATAGGTTCGGGTACAGGGGAAAGCTCGCAATCAGGCGGTACACGGAATTCCCGGTAACGAACCGTTTTGACGTCGTTTCAGAGGTTGTGATCACAGGGGAGGACGATATCAACCTCCGCAACATGGTGGAAAAGGAATGGAGACCCAAGCGGGTGTATACCCTGAGCTATCAGGCGATACACACGATTACGATGGGTTACTTCAGCCCCAGGATAAAAGCGGACGACGAGCTTGTTGCGGAGTACTATTTCAACCTCAGCGATATATACAGGCATTACCCCACGGAAGACGATGCGGTGAAAAAACAAGCCCACCTCGTTGCGTTGAAGATACTCGAGATCATCTACTTTTTCTATCCGGACTCAAGGCGGGCCGACGACGCGCTGTGGGGTATTGCAAACCTCATACAGAACGGGTTCGGGTCCGACACCCTCACTGAGGAGGACTGCTACCGGGCGCTTCGTGACCGGTATCCGGGAAGCCCCTTCGCAAAAGAAGCGGCGACAAGGATAGCGGCGATGGAGGCTGAAAAAAAAGGGAAGCGGTAAGTGAACGGTCGAATGACGACGGCAGATCCGCTTCTCGGGTGTCATGTATCGGTTGCAGGCGGATTTGACCGTGCGGTTCAAAGGGGGGAAAAAACAGGCTGCACGGCCATCCAGATATTTACGAGAAACCAGCTTCGCTGGAAAAGCGGACTGCTTTCCGAGCGGCAGATAAAAGATTTCCGGCATGCGTTGAAAACAAGCGGGGTGCGCGAGGTCTGCGCACACGGATCATACCTCCCCAATCTCGCTTCGCCCGATCCCGAGTCAAGAAGAAGATCGATCGAATCCGTACGGGAGGAACTTTGTCGATGCGGGTCTTTGGGTATACCTTTTCTCATCGTACACCCCGGCAGCCACCTGGGGGAGGGAGAATCGGCCGGTATCAGGCGTGTCGTTTCAGCGGTTGATGAGGCGTTCGGAAAGGATCCGGGAAGTGTAAAGCTTCTCGTCGAAACGACTGCAGGGCAGGGGACGAGTATCGGATACCGGTTCGAGCATCTGCGTGACATCATCGCGGCTGTCGGGCCGGAACGCGCAGGCGCCTGCCTCGACACTTGCCACGTATTCGCCGCCGGGTACGATCTCAAGGAAGACGAGTACGACAGAACTCTGGAGCGATGGGAGCGTATCGTGGGCCTCCCGCATCTGCACGTGATACATCTCAACGACTCGAAGGGTGCCGTCGGCTCGAGAATAGACCGCCACGAGCACATAGGAGAAGGGGCTATCGGCATCGAGCCGTTCGCCCGTTTCATGCGGGACGAAAGGTTCGTACGGATAGCGAAGATATTCGAGACCCCGAAGAAAAAGGACGGCGCCGATATGGATCGGGAGAACCTCAAGCTGCTTGTAAGACTCTCCCAAGGGTAGCGGGATATTTATTCTGGAGCGGGCATGCGTTATTTGGGCGTACTGCTTATACTGGTCTTTTTCCCTTCGGCACCCGCCTTGTGTGCCGGAAGAGAGACACCGAAGCTGTATGGAGCCCTCCAGGCTGAAGCGGGTCTCCGCTATCGCACGAACGAGGACCGCTATCTATTCGATCTCCCGTTGTACGGCAGCCTCGGGGTCGAATATGCCGCCGGCATTCTGGAAAGCAAGATTTCCGTCGATTACGCGGACGAAGCCGGGCTCGGGGAGACATATATCAAAGGCGGGACGACGTACTCGTACCTGAAGATCGGAAACTTCAGCGACCGGTGGGGAAACGGGTACTCGATCAGCCCGGTGAGCATCCTGAACGGCCGCGACGGGCGGTACCCGGAGAACGTGTTTCACCTCACGCGGTACAGACCGAATCCGATGTTCACGATGGGAGTGGGCAGCAAGCTGATACACGGTGAGTTTGCGGTTTCCGGAAGAGAGGGGGTTCCCGCGTCGATATACGATGCCTTTCTCGGAACGAGGATCAGCGGAATGTGGGAAGGGTACGACATGAGCCTCGGGTTCGTCCGCCGTGCGGGAATACCGCCGTCTCTCTTCTTTTTAACAGCCGGAACCAAGGAGCCGGACTACTCCGTCTGGAGCGAGATCGGATGGGTATCGAACGCGTTCGGCGACGATCTCGGGAGCCTGGTGGTGGGGTACAGACGGGAAGCCGCGATGGCCTCCGTTACCGCGGAGTATGCGCTCTGGGGCGCCAATTCGCTCATGCTCATCGAGAATATGCTTCACCTACAACCCGGTCTAGACGCCGGTGCGAAGCTCTTTTTACATTTTTCCGATTTTCGGGACGCGTGGAGCGCGGCGACGAACCTCTACTTCAGGCTCGGGATTGAAAAAGAAGCATTTTTGGAACCGGGCATCATCCTCTTCTTCGGGAAGCCCGGTACATATCTCGGCCCGTACGAGGAAGACAACAATAACGGCATCTACCTGCGCTTTCTCTTTTCATTTTGATTCATTGGTGATCATGAAGGACGGTTATCTATTTCTGTTTTTCAGGTTTTTCTTTGAAACAGCAAGAAGCGTAAGAAATTGTGTGGGAATAATCCGCAATTCATACACATTGAAATATAAAACCGCACTCGCATATTCGGTTACCGCGCGTAGACGTTCAAACACGGTTCGTTATGGTCAATAAAATATTTCGGTTTCAAAAAAAGGTGAGTACAGGCGGGCTAAACGGTATGCAGCCTTGCAGGTACGGCATCTTGCGGCGGGCGGGATGTGTACCTGTTATATCACCCAGCGTTGACAATTGAATTGAGGATTAAGAACCTCTGAAAATCAATCCCCTCACAAGTCCTAAGGAGTTAATTTTTAGAGAATTGCGGTAATATCAACGATTATGTAACTGTCAACGATTGTTGATACTTTCAGTGTCAACGGGGGCTGATACTTGTCATGTACCATTTAAAAACGTTACAGGTCGCGTATCGAATCGAGACCCTCGGGGTAGGGAAGAAGATATTTGACCGGCTGTATCGAGCCGTCCTTTTTTGTTACGCGCTCCACGTGTCTTTTCTTGAGAATGGAATGCTCTATCAGGATATCGTTCTCGATCACGGACCCGAAGATGTATGTCATCCCCTTGATCTGCACGTTGTCACCCACGATCACCGGTGATTCGGAGCTCCCCGTTATTCGAACCCCGGTCTCGATGCGCACGCCTTTTCCTATCCGTATGCTTCCCTGCAGCACGTTCCCGCGATAGATGTGGGTCTCGTCTCCTATCTCGATAGTCTGGTCCTGGTAGGTGGAGAGCATGGCGCCCTCGTCGATCCTCACGTTCAGCCCGGTACGGACGTTTCCGGTGATAATCGCATTCCTGCCGACGAAAAGCCCCCTGTTCACCTCCACATCTGGACCGATATAGGCCCCCTTTCCCACCCTGATGTCGAGCACCTTGTAGCGGCCGTCGAGCTCGACGATCCGTTCGACAGTCTCTTCCGCGATGTAAAAATCCTCGGCATCGTCGATCGACACGATGTCCTTGAGCGTATCGTACACCATCGCCCGGAAAGTCGCCTCCATTTTCCGCAGCACGCTCTTGACATTGAATGCCTCCACGAGGCTGTTGTTCGTTACCGCCGACGCGCATACCCTGAGGCCGGTATCGTTGAATATCTTGATGAGGTCGGTGATATATATCTCTTTCTGCACATTGTTCGGCTTCAGGGAGGGTAGATTTTTTTTCAGCGCATCGATCCGTATTGCATACACGCCCGTGTTGAACTCCCGGATGTCGAGCAGCTCCTCCCGTCTGAAGGTCTCCTCCGTTCCCCTGAAGTTCGTCCGGTACACGGATCCTATCTCCATCGCGAGGATGTCCTTGTGCTCCTTGATCTCTATTACCTCGCCGGACTCCCTGCTCTTCACGATCCGGCCGTAGTAGTTTTCCCCGGATTTGCCCTCATAGCGGCCCGTCATAACGAGCATGTCGCACTTGTTCTCGGCGAAGCGTGTCTTGAACTCGGACACGGCGTGTTCGGACAGCAGCCCCATGTCCCCGGGAAATATGTAGACGCTCCCCTTAAAATTCTTCATCCTCCCGTAATCGAGTGCGGTACGGACCGCGTCGCCGGTGCCGTTCTGCGCCGCCTGGTAGACGAAAACCCTGTTCTTTCGCTTGCCCAGTGCGCGGGCTACGTCGAGCGCCTTCTTACCGAGTACGATGATCTGATTGTCGCTTTCAAGACCGGCCGCGGCCGCGATCGAGACTCTGGTTACGCTCGGTTTTCCCCAGATCTCATGAAGCATCTTCGAACGTTCGCTTTTTATGCGTTTCCCGTGTCCCGCCGCCAGGATGACGGACACTTCCCTGCGCGCAGGGTTCAGGGTGCCGCTAAGCTTTTCGAGCGTATGAATAATCTCCTCATTTTCCTTCATCTATACTTTATCCCGCCTCCTGGTATGTTTTTCCCGCCGTAGGTCTTGTTTTTTCTCCGACTCGTCGATAAAAGACGATTGTTCCGTACGATCCTGTTATATTATAATATCGGATAGCACGGCAGGGTAAACTCTTTTGGAAAAGTACGGTATCCCACTCTATATCATCGACGGGTACAACGTTATCCTTCATGGCAGCTTTTCTGGAAACAGGGATATCGTCCGTCAGAAGGAATTTTTCCTGAGGGGGCTCGACTCCTATGCGGCGAAGAAGCGGGTGCAGATGACGATCGTTTGGGACGGTAAGCCGCCGCCGGGATCGACGAGGGGCGGCGCGAGGGTGAAAAACGTCTACTCGGGTGAAGGAAGGAGCGCGGACGACAGGATCGTAGCCATGGTCGAGCGATCCGGCCACAGGAAGAGGATGGTGGTGGTCTCGGACGACAGAAAGCACATCCGGCATACGGTGAGAGCGCTCGGCGCGCGCACGATGGGAGTAGGAGAGTTTCTAGAACTCATCGGGTACGGGCATGCGAAAAGAAGAGTGAAAAAAAACATGCATCGTGAGGAAACCGAAAAACAGGTGATAGACGATCTTTCCGTGGACGAGTGGCTGAAGATATTCAGGGCTTCGGGGAAATAACAAAAGAGGAAGAGGGCGAAATGAGAGAGGATCTGACGGTACGGGGAACGAGGGACTACTACCCGGAGGTTTATTCGCGTCTCGGTCACATCATGGACGCATGGCGCCGGACGGCACTCGCCTACGGGTTCGAGGAGTTCGACGGCCCGGTCATCGAGACACTCGACCTCTACAGGATAAAATCCGGAGACGAAATTACGGGACAGCTCTATCACTTCACAGACAAGGGGGGCCGAGAGCTCGCGCTTCGTCCGGAGCTCACCCCTACGGTGGCGCGAATGGTGGCGAAAATACTGCGTGAGGCCCCGAAGCCGATCAAATGGTTTTCCATACCGCGCTGTTTTCGCTACGAGAAGCCGCAGAAGGGGAGGCTCAGGGAGTTCTTCCAGTTCAACGTCGACATAATCGGTGAGGAGGAAGGCTTGAGCGACGTGGAGACCATGGGTGTCGCGATCGATTCCCTCCTGCGACTCGGTCTCAAAGAGGACGATTTCGTGGTTAAGATCAACAATCGTGATTTCGTATCCGTATTTTTCCGTGATGCGGGCATAGGGGAAAAAGACGAGCGGGAATTGTACAAGATTATCGACAACGCCCCCAAGGTGCCTCCTGAGGTGACGGATGAGCGGATCGGCGACCTCGGCATCGACGGGAAACAGAAACAGGCGCTCGACGAGTATCTCGGGATAAAGAATATCGAAGACCTCGAGCGTATGAAATACTCGAACCCGGGAAAAGAATCGCTTCTTGCCGTATTCTCACATATTCAGGCGGCGGGCTTCGGTCCGTACTGCGCGCTCGACGTGACTGTGGTACGGGGGCTCGATTACTACACGGGCACCGTGTACGAGATATTCGACAAAGGAGAGCGGATGCGTGCCATTTGCGGGGGCGGCAGGTACAACCACCTTCTGCGGGAGTTCGGCGGCCTGGAAGTCCCCGCCTGCGGGTTCGGTATGGGAGACGTGGTGCTCGGCGACATACTCGAGAAGAGGGGGTTGCTTCCCGAGTACGAAAAGAAGGTCGACTACTTCCTCGTTCGCATCTCGGAGGACCAGCTGCCGGTTCTCTTGGAGACGGCGCGTACGCTCAGGAAAAAGGGGCATACGGTGGAGTACGCATACAGGCCCACCTCCGTGAAGAAGCAGATGGCAAAGGCCTCGAAGGCCGGCGCGGCCAGCGCGCTGATCTTCGGGAGGGAGGAGATGGAAGAAAAATCGGTGCGTGTCAAAGACCTCCGCTCGGGTGAGGAGAAGACCCTGCCGCTTGCGGACATATTCGCAGAATGACCGCGGACCGTATCGACATGCCTTTTTAGAACCTGAGCTTTTTCAGCGCCGGGTAGAGTTCCCTGTAGCGTGAAAACCGCTCAGTGTATACCCGGGCGTTTTCCGGGTCCGGGTGCACCGTCGGGCCGGTCTTGACCCAGCGGGAAACGAGCGAGTCGACCGGTTCTTTTGTTACCGCGTGGCATGCGAGCATTGCGCCGCCCAGGGCCGCCGCCTCCGTTACCTCCACGGTGGTAATCGGCGTGCCGATCACGTCGGACTTCAACTGCAGCCACCTGCCGCTCTTTGCCCCGCCGCCTATTGCCAAAAGCTCCGAGATCGTCACTCCCGCACTCTCGAGGATCGAGAGGTTGAGCCGCATCTCGAAGCTGACTCCTTCAAGAAGGGCGCGCAGCACCTCGCTTCTCTTGGTCGTGAGCCGCAGTCCGAGGACGGCTCCGGAGATTTCCGCGTCGTAGTACGGTGTTCCGGTCGGAGTGAAATAGGGAAGACACAACAGACCGGACGGCGCGTCCTCAATCCCGTCGAGCAGAAGCTCGTACGGGTCTTTTCCTTCACGCGCCGCACGCTCCGTCTCGGGCGTTCCCCACTGGTCTTTGAACCAGCGCAGGATGTTGCCGCCGGTGAGACTGAACGCCGTTGTAGTGTATCTCCCCTTAATTGCATGGTCGTATGTGGGGAGGTTGTTGCGGAAGAGCTCGTCTCCCGTCACGGGAGCGGCGAATGACGGGGAGATGCATTCCGATGTACCGATGGCGTACATCGCGCTCCCCGGTTTGACGGCTCCGGCGCCGAGCGCCCCTGCGGGCTGGTCGTGACCGGCAGCCGCGACAGTCACTTCCTTGTGGAAGCCGAGCGTTTGCCCGATTTTTTTATCTATCGTCCCGCATACCGTGCCGGGTGCGACGGGACGGGCGAGTTGTGATTCGGTCACCTCCGCCTCGTCGAGGATCCGTGTCTCCCAGCGATGAAAAAACGGGTTGAACAGCATGGTTCTTCCCGCGAGCGGCCAGGAGATGCACGGCTCGAGCCCGAGGGCATGCTGCATGAGGTCCTCGAAGCAGAAAAACTTCCATGCGCGGTCGAAGATGTCCCGCCGGTGTTCCTTCAGCCAGAGGAGCTTGAACAGAGAGAACATAGGATGGGCGGTGTGGCCGGTCATTTCGTAGAGTCGCTTTTTCCCGAACCGTTCGCTCCAGGTCCCGGCGATTTCCTTCGCCCGCGTGTCGAAGGTTATCATCGCATTCGCGAGGTAGTTTCCAGAACGGTCCACCGGAGTGAATGCTTCGCCCTGGCTCGTAATGCCGAGCCCCCGCACGGGGTCGAAAATACACGAGCCGTTCGCCTCCCGCATCACGGCGAAGCAGGAATCGCGGACCACGGCGGTATCGAGCTCCGCCCGGCCTTCGGCGGGGACGAGAGTGTCGTACTCGCGGTACGAAAAGGCCGCTTGGCGGCCGTTGTCGTCGAAGACGACCGCCTTGCAGCCCGTCTGTCCTATATCGAGCCCCATGTAGCTCATTCTGCGGTTTCCTCCTCTTGCCATTGCACCATCCGTATACTATCGTACAATGTCGGGCACGAGTCAAGAATCATTATTTTAAAATAGGGACAGCGCCTATTTTTCATGAGTACCTGCACGCCTGCCGCCCGTTTTTCATACCGAATCGTGTGGTATTGAGGTGTGCGAAGCGCATACACAGAGGAAAAATACCTTGAGTGCCAGTTCAGCCGTCATGTTGCATGTCGGTTGTATTGAAGTGTGCAGCCGGTTAAAAATAGGGCGCTGTCCCTAGTTAAATATCCAGCATGCATCTGAAAATCCGCTTGTGTTTACGGTAAAAAGAGTATAGGCTAAACTATGCCGCAGCGGAGGCGGATGGGATGTTTCTCGGTGTCGGTTTCCAGGAAATTATGATCGTGCTCATCATCGGAATCGTCGTGTTCGGCGCGATTAAGGTTCCGAAGGTAGCCCGTTCTCTCGGTTCGACACTTAGGGGATACCGCAAGGTGAAAGATACGATAAAGAACCCGATCAATATCGATAAGTGGCTGGAGGAAGAGCCCGGGAAGAAGCATCAACCGAAACAGCCCTACGGCGGCAACCGTCCTCCCGAGGGGTACGGTCCGGGTCCCTCGGGACAGGCCCCGCAGTGGGGGTACCAGTCCCAGTGGCAGCCTCCGCAGGGGGAACAGTATTACGGGCCGCAGTACCCGGGCGACCCAGGCCCTACGCCGCAGGACCCGCAGTCGCCGCCGGCCGACCGGCGGGGATGAAAAAATATCGGACTAGATCGGACAACAGGGTAGGGGTTTTGGGATACCCGGCGTTCGATCGGTACGAGGCCGGGACGGTCCTCGCGGCACCTCAGTGTCGGCTTTCGGGCTGACCTCTTTACCGCATCGCGACGCGCTTCATGAAAACCAAGACACACCGTACGATACTGGGTCGGGATCCGCTCGTAAAGAGAAAGGGGTATGTTTCGGACAGAAACAGCTTCGTGCAGTGTGTGAACGGACAGCCGAAATAGATAAAGACGGGCGGAAATACTGCGGGCACTGTATGTTTGACGTACAACGATACCGGGGCACTCCCAGGTTTTTTGGAACATCGGGCTGAGCGTACCTAAGGCGGTGCCATAAACTGTCAGAAAGGGGGAAGAAATGGCGGAAAATTATCCGAGGCACTACGAGCATGTACGGGAGCTGATGGGTAAATTGTCCCGGGAAATCCCTAAAACGATGGAGGGGTTTTCCTCGCTGCATATGGCGGCGGTAGGCGCGGGGGTTCTCGGCACGAAGTTCAAAGAGCTGATTGCCCTCGGCATCGCGGTAACGGTCCGATGCGACGGCTGCATCGCGTTTCATGTGCATGGCGCCGTGGAGGCGGGTGCATCCAAAGAAGAGATTTCGGAGACCATCGGGGTTGCTGTGATGATGGGAGGTGGGCCTTCTGTGATGTACGGATGCGAGGCATTAGAGGCGCTCGAGCAGTTCACTCAAAAATAGCATCGTCTTTCTTCCGGGATGGATGCCTGTTTTAATCGGGAAAAAAGACGCTTTTCTTCGGGCGGCATGCCGGCACCGACGGAAGGAATCTTTCAGTGAGAAGTATTGCCGATCTACTATGCGGTACGGCCGTACCGTATGTTCGGTAACGGGTGCGATCGGGCGGGAGCGTTGCATGAATAGGCATCAAGAGTCCGGTCCGACGGTGTGATAAGGGAACAGCCTTCTTTTGGTGTGGAAATCATCGACTTTGAGCCCTGTCGTATCTATATTACTAGCGATACGGTCGTATCGGCCTGTTGCCCCATGCGACGGCCGTTCAATATTCTTTCGCGGTATACGGGAAGGTCGGGTGATGAAAGCGGTCGTCTACTACGATGAAAACAGCATCAGATGCGAGGACGTCGAAACACCGAAGATAAAAGAGGGTGAGATCCTCGTACGAATGAAGGTGTGCGGAATCTGCGGCGGGGATCTCATGCACTGGTACAGAACGAGCGCTCAGCCCGTGGTGCTCGGGCACGAAATAACCGGCGAGATCGTCGAGACGGGGAACGGTGTTGCAAAGTTCAAACCGGGTGACAGGGTATGCGTTCATCACCATGTCGCGTGCCTTTCGTGCCGGTTCTGTAACCACGGCGATTACATTCACTGCGACCAGTATAAGAAAAACCGTATTTACCCGGGCGGAATGGCGGAGTATATAAGGGTGTCCGCGCCGATCGTGCGCTCGGACGTTCACCTTCTGCCCGATTCCCTCTCCTATGAGCACGCGTCGCTTTCGGAACCTCTCGCATGCTGCATTAAGGGCATGGACCGAACGAACCTCGCTCCGGGCGATTCCGTGGCCGTGATCGGCGCGGGGACCGTGGGGATCATGAATATCTTGCTTGCCAAGAAGATAAAGGGGGCGTCGTTTGTGATCGCTTCCGACGTTTTGGAAAACAGGAGGCAGTACGCAAAACGGTTCGGCGCGGATCTGGTACTCGATCCGACCGAGGTGAATTTCGCGGAGGCGGTGAAAGAGGCGACAGGCGGTATCGGCGTCGACGCGGTAATAGTGGCGGTTTCCAACTCGAACGCGATACTGCAAGGACTAAACGCGGTGAGAAACGGTGGAGTCGTGCTGATCTTCGCCCCGCCCGCACCGGACGACGAAATGACGGTGAGCACCAATATGCTGTTCTTCACCGAGAAACGGATCGTTTCGAGCTATAATTCGTCACACGTGGACATGCACCGCGCATTCACCCTCATCGCCTCTAAAACGCTCGATCTCGACGCGATGATCACGCACAAATTTCCCATGCAGAAGGCGGCGGAGGCTTTCAGCGCGGCACAAGGACGAGACGGCCTGAAAGTGCTGGTGACGAACCAGTAGCCGCGAAGACCCGCGGCAGCCGGTTAATAAAATCATCACGGCCTGATCGTTAGCGGGCTGTTATATTTATCGTATACCATCACACCAGACAAAGGAGGCTGATATGATCGGTACGCTCAACGAAACGCAGCTAGAGGCGGTACTCGAGACGCTTCCTGTCGAGTTTTCGGTGGTTGACGAGAACGACAGGGTTGTGGCATGGAACAGGCACGGCAGTCGACTCTTCAAACGGCCCGAGGCCGTCGTAGGCCGGAACGTGCGGGACTGCCACCCGAAGAAGAGCGTCGACAAGGTGGAGAAGATTCTCCAGGAGATGAAGGCGGGCACACGGGAAAGCGCGGAGTTCTGGATCGACCTCGAGAAGGAGAAAGTCCTCATACAGTATTTTGCGCTGAGAGACAAAACGGGCGCCTACCTCGGGTGTCTCGAAGCGTCTCAAAAGATAGGACACATTCAATCACTGACGGGCCAGAAGCGGCTTCTCGATTAGGATGAAAAAGGAGGATTTCAGTGACGGCTTCTGAACGATACACGACACAGGTAGGCAGATGGGTATCACTGCTTCG
>JAFGTF010000041.1 GCA_016934265.1 Spirochaetota bacterium | reverse complement strand
GGGTGGTAGCGGCTGCGGGCGCGGTGGTGAGGAAAAACGTCGAGGACGGGGCGCTTGTGTTCGGAAACCCGGCGAGGATAAAAAAGAATTTCAATAAATGATCAAGACGGTATGAAAACAGAACGGGTGTTTATCATAGCGGAAGCAGGGGTGAATCACCAAGGGAGCCTCGATACCGCGAAAAAGCTCGTCGACGCCGCGAAGGAGGCGGGCGCGGACGCCTGCAAGTTCCAGACCTTCCGGGCGGACAGCATCATAAGCAGGTTCGCGCCCAAGGCAGGCTACCAGGAAAGAACGACCGATCCGAAAGAGTCGCAGCTTGCCATGGTGAGGCGGCTCGAGCTCGACAAAAAATCGCACGAGGAGCTTTTTCGCCACTGCGGGAAGCGAGGTATCGTCTTTCTTTCGAGTCCCTTCGACATAGAAAGCGTGCGGTTTTTGAACGACCTGGGCCTTGCGATTTTCAAGATACCGTCCGGCGAGATCACCAACCTCCCCTACCTCCGGGAGGTGGGAAGACTCAAGAAAAAGGTCGTCATGTCCACCGGCATGGCGACGCTTCAGGAGGTCGGTGCCGCGCTTGAGGTGCTCATAGGCTGCGGCACTAAAAAAAAGGCGATTACCGTCCTGCACTGTAACACGGAGTACCCGACTCAGCCGGAGGACGTCAACCTGCGCGCGATGCTCACGATACGCGACCGGCTCGGGGTGAAGGTCGGCTACTCGGACCATACCCTCGGTATCGAGGTCCCGATCGCCGCGGCCGCCCTCGGCGCCGAGGTCATCGAGAAGCACTTCACGCTCGACAGGGACATGAAAGGTCCGGACCATCACGCTAGCCTTCTGCCGGACGAGCTGAAAAGTATGGTGGACGCGGTTCGGATTATCGGGAAGGCGATGGGAGACGGAAAGAAAAAGCCATCGGAATCGGAGAAGAAAAATATGGCGGCGGCGAGAAAGAGCATCGTGGCGGCGCGTGACATCGAGAAGGGGGAGACCTTCACTGCGGAAAACGTCACGGTGAAACGGCCTGCAACCGGCGTCTCGCCGATGCGGTGGGACGACGTGATCGGGAAAACGGCGGTCCGCCGCTTCAGGGAGGACGAACCGATAACGGTATGAAAAAGAAGGTATGCGTGTTCACCGGCAGCCGCGCCGAGTACGGGCTTTTACGGCCGCTTCTCGAAAAGATCAAGCAAGACGGGGATTTCGGCCTGTCGCTTCTTGTGTCAGGAATGCACCTTTCAAAAGAGTTCGGGCTAACCTACCGCGAGATCGAGGAAGACGGGTTCGTCATAGACGAGAAGGTGCCGATCCTTGGGGGCTCGGACTCGCCGGTCGAGATAGCGAAAGCGGTGGGAAGGGGGGTCACGGGTTTCGCAGGTGCGATCGAGCGGCTTCGCCCCGGTCTCATGGTGATCCTCGGCGACCGGTTCGAGGCGCTCGCGTGCGCGGTCTCGGCCTCGCTTCTTCGGGTGCCGATCGCGCACATTCACGGCGGGGAGATCACCCAAGGCGCTCTCGACGATGCGTTCAGGCATGCGATCACGAAGCTTTCCCGCCTCCACTTTACCGCGACAGAGGAGTACTCGCGCCGGGTGATCCAGCTCGGTGAGGAGCCGGACCGCGTCTTCTGCGTCGGCGCCCTCGGTATAGACTCGATCACACGGGTCGACCTGCTCTCGAAGGAGGCGCTCGAGAAGGAGCTCGGGATACGCTTCGTAACCCGCAACCTGCTCGTCACCGTGCACCCGGAGACGCTCGGGAACGACGACGCCGAATCGCTCTGCAGGAACCTGCTCGGCGTGCTCGACGGGTTGGGCGACACGGCGGTGGTCTTCACCCGAGCCAACGCGGATACCGGCGGAAAAAGGATCAACGACCTCGTCGACCGCTTCGTTGAGGCGCACCCGGACAGGGCGTATGTCTTCACGTCCATGGGACAGCGGTGGTACCTCTCGACGATGCGGCACGTCGACGCGGTGGTGGGGAACTCCTCGAGCGGGATCATAGAGGCGCCTTTCTTTAAAATAGGAACGATAAACATCGGGGACCGGCAGAAAGGCCGTATCCGGGCCGAAAGCGTTATAGACTGCGGACCGCGGCCGGATGCGATACGGGAGGCGTTTAAGAAACTGTACACGCCCGCCTTCAAACGGGTGCTGGAACGAACGAAAAACCCGTACGGGGACGGCACCGCCTCAGAGCAGATCATGAAGGTGTTGAAAAGTTTCGACCCAAGCGGTATTTTACAGAAAAAGTTCTACGATCTCTAAGGGAGGGCGGCGTTGAAGAGCGAGCTGTTCGTTTCTACACGGACGACGGTGAAGGAGGCGCTGAAGAAGCTCGACAGGACCGCGCAGAAGGTGCTGCTCGTGGTCGACGAGAAGGACAGGCTTTTAGGCACGCTTTCGGACGGGGATATACGGCGGTATATACTGAAGGGAGAGGACCTCGACTGCGCCATAGAGACGGTCTACAACACCGGACCGATCTCCGTAACCGAGGATGAGCTATCACCGGACCTCGTGAAGGAACTTCTCATTGAAAACAAGATCGAGCTTCTCCCGATCCTGGACGCAAACGGCCGTGTCACCGGATACCGTTCCTGGAGCGACGTCTTCGGCGAGAAGGCCGCGGCGGGCCGTGAAAAAAATCCCGATATCCCGGTCGTCATCATGGCGGGAGGGAGGGGGGCGAGGCTCGAGCCGTTTACGAGGATTCTGCCCAAACCGCTTATTCCGGTGGGTGAAAAACCCATTATCGAGATGATTATAGACGAATTCTACAAACAGGGATTGAACCGCTACTTTCTCACGATAAATTACAAGGGTGAGATGATCAAATCGTATTTCGACAACGAGCCGCATGAATACGAACTTTTCTACTTCAAGGAGAAAGACTTCCTGGGAACCGCAGGCGGGCTGAAGCTTCTGGAGGACGAAATCGACGAACTCTTCTTCGTTTCCAACTGCGACGTGATAGTGAAGTTCGACATCGCCGACGTGCTCAGGTTCCATAAGGAACGGTCCGCGGCGCTGACCGTCCTCTCCTCGATCCAGCACCACAAGATCCCGTACGGGGTCGTGCACTATCAAAACGGGGGAGAGGTGACCGAGATTTCCGAGAAACCGGAGTTCACCTTTACGATAAACACCGGGGTGTATCTTTTGAGCAAGCGTGTGCTCAAATTCATTCCGAAAAACACACGGTACGACATGACCGGGCTGATTCAGGATCTTACGAGCGGCGGTGAAAAGGTCATCACGTATCCGGTAAATGAGAACGACTATATAGATATCGGGCAGTGGGAGGAATACAAGAAATCCATCAGCAAGCTCGAGCATCTATAGTAAATCGACGGACGAGGGGAACATATGAAGATTCTTGTGATTGGGCTGGGGTCTATGGGGAAGAGGCGGGTTCGGTGCCTGCAATCGCTTTCCGTGGAAAAGGTGGCGGGGTTCGACAAAAGAGAGGACCGGTGCCGGGAGGCGCGGGAGCGGTACGGAGTGGACACCTATATGGAGTTCGAGGAGGCGGCCTCTTCGGATTCGTATGACGCCTTCATTATATCGGTTCCTCCGGATATTCATCATGTCTACATGAAGGAGGCGCTGTCCCTCGGAACGCCGTTTTTCGTCGAGGCGAGCGTAGTGGACGGCGGCATGAGGGAGATCATCGCGGGCGTCAAGAAAAAGGGCATTCTCGCCGCCCCGTCGGCAACGATGATGTTTCACCCCGCGGTTCAGGCCATAAAGAGGATGGTCGACAAAAAAGAGCTCGGGACGATTTCCAACGTGCTCTTTCATTCGGGCCAGTACCTTCCCGACTGGCATACCTACGAGAAGGTCTCCGACTACTATGTTTCGAAGAAGGAAACGGGCGGCGCGCGGGAGATCGTGCCCTTCGAGATGACCTGGTTTACGAAGCTGTTCGGCATGCCCGAACGGGTTTGCGGGATGGTGAAAAAAACGATCGACATACCGGGCGCGGAGGATATAGACGACACGTACAACTTTATAATGGACCACGGCGGTTTCCTGAGCGTTGTCACTGTGGACGTGGTCTCGAGGAACGCTACGAGACGGCTCCTCGTAAACGGGTCAGAGAAGCAGCTTCGGTGGGACTGGAACGAGGGGTATATAGAGGTCTTCGATCCGCAAGGCGACAGATGGGAGCGCGTTTCCTATAAGAAGGGGGAGGCGGCGAGCGGGTATAACCCGAATATCGGAGAGGACATGTACATCGAGGAGATCCGGCACTTTCTCTCCGCGCTGAAGGGAGAAACACGGTACATAAGCTCGCTCGAAGACGACCTCGATGTCCTGGAGCTTCTCTACACGATCGAGCGGTCTCACGGCGAGAACCGCATCATCCCCGTGTAACGGACCGTCTTGCGGGGCGGGCTGTTGCATGACGGCGGACACCTTCATCAAAGCGGACTTTCAAGGGCGAGGAGACCCATAACTAATGAAAACGGTCGTTCTGGTAACTGCGAGGCTCGGATCGACGAGGCTGAAAAGAAAACACCTGCTCGAGGTAAACGGGCGATGCCTGATACAATGGCTCGTGGACAGGATACACGAAGAGTTTGCCTCCGAAGTCACGTCCGGGGAGCTGTCCGTGGTAATCGCGACATCGGACGAGCCGGAGAACCGTTCCTTCGAGCGTATCGAACACTGCTTTGTATATTACGGTTCGCCGACCAACATCCCGCTGCGGCACCTCCAGGCGGCGCGCCGGTACGAGGCGTCGAATATCGTCTCCGTGGACGGGGACGATATACTCTGCTCGGTCTCTGCGATGAGGAGGGTATATGAATGTCTTGAGAGCGGTGCCGAATACGTGAAGACTGCGGGACTGCCCCTCGGCATGAACGCGATGGGCTATACCGCGGATTTTTTGGGAAGGATGATCAGCCTGACGGACGCCCGTCAGCTCGAGACGGGATGGACGAGGGTGTTCGACGCTCGGGCGCTTGAGACCATCGAGTTCGACGGCGTGAAGGACTCCCCGCTTTTTCGTTTCACGCTCGATTACCCCTGTGATTTCGATTTTTTTAAAAACATCATTGACCATTTCGATGAGAAGCTCCTTACCGCGGGCGACGAGGAGATCGTCGACTACGTGATCGAAAACGAAGTGTTCGAGCTCAACAGGAGCGTTGCGGAGGAGTACTGGCACAATTTCAACGAAAACCTTCAAAAAGAGGGCGAAGAGGAATGAAAAACAGCGGAATAGACCTCTGGCGCAGGGCTAAGGGCCTCATACCCGGCGGCAATCAGCTTCTCTCGAAACGAAGCGAGCTCTTTCTCCCGGAGCGGTGGCCTTCCTACTACGAGCGTGCGAAGGGATGCGAGATATGGGACCTCGACGGCAATCGCTACTACGATTTCGCCCAGATGGGGGTCGGGAGCTGCATCTTAGGATACGCGGACGAGGACGTCAACGGCGCGGTGGTCAATGCGGTTGATAACGGTTCCATGGCGACCCTCAACTCGTACGAGGAGGTGGAGCTCGCACAACGGCTCGTCGACCTCCACCCGTGGGCCGATATGGCCCGTTTCGCGCGAACCGGCGGAGAGGCATGCGCGGTCGCGATACGCATCGCCCGGGCGGCCTCGGGAAAGGACAGGATAGCGTTCTGCGGCTACCACGGCTGGCACGACTGGTATCTCGCCGCGAATATCAAGGATGCGGGAAGCCTCGACGACCAGCTTCTGCCCGGACTGGACCCGAAGGGCGTTCCCCGCGCGCTCGGTGGCAGCGCACTTCCCTTCCACTACAACAGGCTCGACGAGCTCGAGAGGATAGTCGAACAATACACCGGCGAGATAGGCGTCATCGTCATGGAGCCCGTTCGCGGCCACGACCCACTGCCGGAGTTCATCCGGGGGGTCCGGGAGGTCGCGGACAGGACGGGGGCGGTGCTCGTGTTCGACGAGGTGACCTCCGGTTTCAGGATGAACACGGGCGGGATACACCTGCGCTACGGCGTGGACCCAGACGTCGCCGTATTCGGCAAGGCGCTCGGGAACGGATTTCCCATTTCAGCCGTGATCGGGAAACGGGCGGTGATGGATCACGCCCAGGAATCGTTCATAAGCAGCACCATGTGGACGGAACGCGTCGGGTACGCGGCGGCGCTTGCGACGCTTGAGAAGATGGAATCGTGTAATGTCCCCGCACACCTCATACGCTGCGGCGAGCGCATTAACGAGGGGTGGAGAAAATGCGCTTCAGAAAACGGGATTAAGATCGAGATATCCGGAATACCGCCCCTCACCCACATAGGGTTTCAGTATACAAACCCCCTCGCGCTCCAGACGCTGTATACCCAGGAGATGCTGAAGAGGGGGTTTCTCGTCGGCGCGGCCGTGTATACGACCTATGCCTACACGGACGAGATTATAGAGCTATTTATCACGAATACGGGCGAGGTGTTCGGCCTCATGGCTGAAGGCCTGCGTCATGGCCGTATAGAAGCCCTCTTGGAAGGACCGGTTCGGCATTCCGGTTTCGCACGGTTGACGTAAACGGCCCTATTCTCATTCAGAACATGGAGCGGACACTCCGTTGAAGAGGAACATCGTTTTCATTCCCACCTACGATTACCTTTCCGACGCGCTGTTCTGCGCTGTGGCGCCGCTTCTTGGGGAGTACAACACGATTTACTGCAATACACGTGAGCTGATAGACTGGGACTTGGAAACCGGGAAAAAAAGGAAAGGGGAGATACTGCGCTGCTTCGTCGAGTACAGGGACGTCCCCGGTTTTCCAAGGGAAAACAAGCTGAAAAAACTTTTCGGCTATCCGGCGTTCAATGGGTATTTCAGACGCCTGCTTTCTGAGATGGACCCCGCCGCGGTCGTGACGACTTCCGATATGAGCGCCTCCTCCAAGTTCGCCGCCGCCTGGGCGAAGGAGCGCGGGGTCCCGTTCATAGTGCTGCAGCCCTCTTTCTTCGACTCAGGGGCCTTCAGTGACGTCACATCCGTCGGCTACAGGTTGAAACACCTTCTTTACAACAGGCTACTGTCCGTTCCTCTTGCGCCGGAGCAGAAGCAGTGGGGCAACGAGTCCTTAGAAGGCCGCCTTTTCTTGTGGGGCAGCTACTTCAAGGAGCTGTTCCGGGGACTTTCCGTGTACGAGCGTATATCGGTTACCGGAAACCCGCTCTATGACGGCTATTTCATGGCACAGAAGAACAAAGAAGAAGTGGATGATGAAACATATAGGGAATACGGATTGCCGAAAGGAAGGAAGATCGTCGCGATATGCACGGAGGGCCTGACTCCCGCCGTATACCGGGAGGCGCGCGAGAGGCTCAACGCCATATACCGTGAGACGGTAAATAAGAGAAAAGACCTCTTTTTTATAGTCAAGCTCCATCCGAGGGACTCCCTTAAGGACTACGAGAATGTTTTCAATGACCTTGGGGGTTCAAACCTCACTCTCATCAAGGACATTCAGCTAAAGAAACTCTACCGGGTCTGCAGCGTACAGGTCTCCGTCTGTTCGGTATCCTCGTTCGAAGCCGTGGTCGCGGGCGTGCCGATAGTACTCATCAATCCGGACGGCATGATCGAATTCGACGATTTCTTCGAAAACAGAATCGAGCTCCGGGCGGAAGACGCCGCCGGGTTCGAACGCTGTATCGACCGTGCGCTCACGGATGACTACAGGGTGGAGTTTGAAAGAAAGCGCGCACGCTACCTCGAAGAGATGATAGACGGGACGGAGGGCAAGGCCGCCGAGCGCACGGCGGAAGCGATTCTTGAAATAATTGACAAAAATCCAACAATGAGGTGATAAATTTCTGTTATAGCCTTTGTGTTTGCCAATAGTGGTGATGGTCCTTTCTTTCACTCTAATAATTCGAGAGGATATTAGCTATCGGACTCCTGAATGAACTGAAAACAAGAAGCGGGTTTATTGAAACACTCCTGCATTTCAAGAACTATCTTACCGCCAATATCGTTACAAAAGCACTGGGCTTTATTTCCATACCGGTTCTTACCCGGCTTCTTACACCGGCCGATTACGGGATCGTAAGCGTTTTCAACTCCTCTGTCGCTCTTCTTTCTGTTATTCTGACCCTGAATCTCCATGCCGCAGTAGGGCGATATTTTTATGAGGAAAAGGATGATTTCAACGAATTTTTCAGTGTGTCTATAATCCTCACTTTCTGTGCGTACGTGATAGCCTCTGTTGTCTTCCTTCTCCTGCGAAGGAGGCTTGTAGGGATCTTGAACCTCCCCTATACGGTGCTCGGGCTCATGGTCCCGATGGCATTGTTCGATGTTGCGGATTCCATCTTTAAGCAGGTCTATCAGCCCTTGAAAGAGAGCAAGCTGATCGCGATTGTAATGATGGTTAAATCTTATACCGGTTTCGGTCTTTCGGTAGGTATCATTCTGCTTTTGAAGCGCATGTTGTATCTTGGCCCCATCTTCGGCTCGGTTCTCATAGGGTTCGTTTTTTTCATCTATTTTGTGATTAAATTGAGGGGTTTCTGCGATCTTTCTTTCAATATACGCCATGTCGGATATATTATGAATTACTCGGTTCCGCTTATACCGTATACGTTGAGCGGTTACATACTTGCGCAATTCGACCGTATCATGATAAACAGCTATAAAGGTTCGGACGATGCCGGGCTATACAGCCTTGCATATAACATCGGGATGCTGCTCGCCGTCGTGATAGGATCGATCAATGCGGCATGGATGCCGAAATATTTCGAATATTTAAACAGAGAACAGTATACGGACCATGACAGGGATGTGGACCGTATCTTCAGGATCATACTCGTCGTTGCATTCTTTCTCATCCTGTTCGGTAAACAGATCGGATTCATACTCGCCAAACGTGACTACCATACAGGCCTTCATATAGTGCCGATAGTGGTTGCAGGATACATCTTTTACGGTCTGTTCACTATTTATGGCAGGAACATCGGATATGTAAAGAAGACGATCCACTCATCGATCGTACTCCTTGTCTCCGGCGCAGTGAATGTGGTCCTCAACGCGGTTTTCATTCCTCGCTACGGGTATGTTGCGGCTGCGTATACCACTCTGTTGTCTTATTTCATAATGGCGGTCTTGGCATGGGTCATAAACAGGTACGTGCTGAGGATGTATTCCACTCCCCTGAAAATCGTCGTAGTACCACTCGTATCTATAATTCCTTTTATAGCTTTATTTTATGCTGTTGAAAAATCCGGGCTCACTGTGTACATTACTCTAGGCATCAAGACCGTACTTCTTGTAGTGTGGGTGTTTATTATGCTTTTCAAGTACCGAAAGGATATCATGTCCTTTTTGCGAGGGCAGGAAACGAGGTAGTATGTATACTATAGGAATGGTAGGTGCAGGACAGCTGGGGAGCAGGCACCTTCAGGCGCTTGCGAGATGCGGATTTCCTGCACAGATCACGGTAATCGATCCTTCGAGGGAGTCGCTAGATACTGCCCGCGAGCGGTACAATGAGATAGGAAGTGGCGCTAAAAATATAAATGTTTCATACAATACGGACCTCGACGCGCTTCCCCGGAATATAGATCTCTGTATCATAGCCACCGCGTCAAAAGAGCGGGCAGATGTGACCACGTCGCTTTTACAAGGTCACGAGGTGCGGTATATTCTCTTCGAGAAAGTGCTGTTCGGTACGGTTTTGGATTATGAAAGGATACGGAGCCTGCTAAAGCAAAAAGCCGCAAGCGCATGGGTCAACTGCCCGAGAAGGATCTACCCGTTCTACAGGGAAGCGAAAGACCGCTTTTTAAAAGGTGAAAGAATATTTTGCTCGGTCTGCGGGGGCGAGTGGGGGCTCGGTAGCAATGCCGTCCATCTCATAGACCTTGCCGCCTTCATGGCCGGCGACTGCCAATATGAGATCGATACCTCGGGGCTGGACGATACACCGCTTCAAAGCAAGCGGCCGGGCTATATCGAGCTTTCCGGAACCCTGCGGGGAACGTTCTCGAACGGAAGCGAATTCGTCCTTCACGCGAGCCGCGGCTCGAACGCCCCCCACCTGATTCAAATGAGCGGAAGCCGTGAAATGGTGGTAGACGAAACGGCGGGTATCGCCCGGGTCAGCGGGAAAGAGAGCGGGTGGAAGTGGGAAGAGCGGGCGTTCAGGGTTCCGTACCAGAGCGAGCTCACCCACCTTATAGCGAAGGATATACTCGAGGGCAAGCGATGCGGACTTACTCCGTTCGATGAATCGGTAACGCTCCATCTGCCCCTCATAAACGCCATAATCGGCCGTTTCGGCACGGGGAGGGAGACCTGCCCGATTACTTAGCGTTCCGGAGGAGAGGATGTCACAGCATGTTTGGCTCATTGGCGCAGGATACATGGCGGTGGAATACGCAAAGGTCTTAGGGGGGCTCAGGACGGAATTTAGCGTCATTGGAAGGAGCGCGACTTCCGCGGAATCGTTCGAGAAAAAGACGGGAATACACGCGCTGACGGGTGGAGCGCAGCGACATATCGATCGCTCGAAAGAGATCCCGCCTTTTGCAATCGTGTCGGTAGGGGTGAAGGAGCTTGGCAGTGTCACGATGGATCTTATAGAGTACGGAGTAAAAAAGATCCTGGTGGAAAAGCCGGGCGCTTTGAATAGAGAACAGCTTAAGGAGGTGGCCCGTGCCGCACAGGCGGCGAATGCATCGGTGTGGGTCGCATACAACAGGCGGTTTTATGCGTCGGTACTCGAAGCGAAAAGAATCGTCGACGAGGATGGGGGGATAACCTCCTTTTGTTTCGAGTTCACCGAATGGAGCCATGAAATAGAAAGCCTCGATAAACCGAGGGAGGTGTTGGAGTCGTGGTTCCTCGCGAACTCCACCCACGTGGCGGACATGGCCTTCTTCCTCGGGGGGGTCCCGGATAAGATAAGCTGCTACACCGCCGGGAGCCTCCGATGGCACCCCTCCTCCTGCGTGTTCTCGGGAGCCGGGGTATCAAAAACCGGGGCGCTGTTTTCCTATCAGGCCAATTGGGACGGCCCTGGCAGGTGGGGAGTGGAGGTTTGTACGAACGCGCACAGGCTGATCTTTCGTCCCTTAGAAAAGCTTCAGATACAGAACAGGGGATCGGTTTCGGTCGATTCGGTCGAAATAGACGATAGTCTCGATAAGGCGTACAAACCGGGGCTGTATCGCCAGGTCTCGGAATTTTTCTTGGGTGAAAGCGGAAGCCTTTGCTCCATCGACGATCAGCTTCGTATTACAGATACATACATAAAAATGGCAGGGTATTGACTATCCTATCGGATGTTGCAGGACATAACGGCGTATGCTTTCAAATTCAGAGAAGTTCTTCGAGAATGGTACGTTCATAGGGTTCTTCAGATAACGATAGATATGTGAAAGCTTTTGTTTGATCGGCTTTTTCTTACGGTTTTCATCGGTATAGAACCGTGATAGGTATTTTGAGATCGCGCCGTCGATTTCCAGCTTTGCCCGCCCGAAATTTAGGGACGATACTTCAGCAAGGTGTTCGATGAGGCACCGCCTGAATCTATCATATTTCTTTTCGTAGCTCCCTTCTTTTATAAAATCCAGCATGTTTTTGCTTGTATCGCTTGCAGAATCCGAAATACGTTCCCGTGCGCAGTAAAGTACATCAAACGATTTCATTTTCCCATAGACAAGAGAGAGCATAGACGGAAGCAGTTCACCGAACCTGTCGTCCTCCGTGTATTTCAGGGTCTCCTTGAATGCCGTCCTCAGAATCACCGTCTTATGAACCGCATACATGGTCGGCGCCGAGTAGTGAGAGAGGTGTTCGGTAAGCCGTGTAACAGGATCTTCATAATCTATCGAATGCGGATCATACGTCGACCCCCAGACAAAGTTCGATTTCTTCTGATTTTGTCCACCCGTTGAGAAATAGATATATTGTCCATGAGCGATTGCGTAATCCGGATTCTCAGTTAAATACTCCACTGCATAGGTAATACCGGCAGAGGTGAGAAAATCGTCATCCGCGCAAAGAACGCAATATTCATCGATAACTGTTTCTGCGGCGTCGGCAATCTTGTGAGAAAGGTTAATATTCTGAGCGTAATGATCAAGATATATGTAGTTAATGTCGGGGAATGAAGATACAGATTTCTTGTTCGATTTTTTAATATAATCATCGCTTGAATCGGCAATGACGATAGTACAGTCTGCCTCGAACGATGAGTAATACCGGAGGGACCTTTTCAGGTAGTCCGGTCTATTGTGTGTTGGGATTATGATACTGAACCTGGTCATTTTACTCTCTTCAGATAACCATTCGGGCTGTATGAAATAAAGAGCTTGTTATACCGCCTATCGATAACGAAATCATCGGTATGTTTAAAAAAATCCTCTATTGCTTCTTTCGGACTGTTGTTAACATAGATTTCGTTAAAAATCCCGAGTTCGGCCAGCTGTGATGTGTTGGTATCGAATACGACGATGTACCCTCCAGGCTTTATGAACTGTGCATAGAGAGTAAGCTCCTGATATACATGCTGCCTTGTATGGTCGGAGTCCAGGCATACTATTACTTCGGCATTGGATGGAATCATTGCACGAAGCTTATCTACTGTTTCCCGAGAGACGGAGCTGCCCTGGATCATCTCTATTCTCTTATACATCGGATGGGACTCTATAACCGTTCTGTTATGCGACCTGATATCGATATCTATGCCGATTACCTTGCCTTTTCCTATGAGTTCCATGAGTGAAGCGTAATATATCAACGAACCACCGTGTGCGATACCTGTCTCAATGATGATATCCGGCTGTACCTCGTAGATCAGCTCCTGCATGAGGACAAGGTCCTCCGGAGTCTGGATGACCGGTATTCCCAACCAGTCTATTTCGTATGATAGGCGATTTGCTGCCGAAGTCTTTACCCATTCAAGTCCGGTTTCCTGCAGCGCTTTATTATCTTTGTTCTTTTTAATTCTGACATATTTTCTTAACGATAGGCTTTTCATCTTTTCACTTATCCCTTGCTAATCTTGATTACAGTCATAATGAATAACATCGTATTATTCGTATGAACGAACTGTTCGGCTGATTCCCTCTTCGATTCGTGTTTTCGATTCCCAGCCGGTCTCGGCCTTGATTTTAGTGGTATCCGCCCAGAAATCGACATTCGGTTCCTCTCGGAACGTGGCCTTTGTTATAAAATCCCGCCCGAACTCTCTGTACACCGTCTGTAGAATATACTTAATGCTAGTTGATTTTCCCTCTCCGATATTATAAACACCCTCTGCGTTCGGATTTCGTATAACGGCGGCAATTGCCTCCGCCACATCCTCGACATATACGAAATCGTTTTTATTTTCCGGCGTTTTTATCTTCGGGTTCTTGTTATCCTGCAGGCTGCTGATAATATAGGGTATCAGGGAACCTTCTCTCTGCCCGGGACCGTATACATAGAACAAACGCAGCCATAGCCACTGGGTATTATTCTCTTTTGCAACAGCCTTACCGATCGTGTGAAGTGAAACCTTCGCTGCGGTAAATGAATTTACAGGGTGTGGTGTGTCGTCCTCTTTCATCGTCCCTTTTTGCCTACCGTATTCCCAGCAGCTCCCCGTACAAACGATACGGCGGCACCTGGATTCGGCCAGTCTGTATACAAGGTCCAATCCGTATTGCAGGTTATTGAGGCTCGTTTTATAGTCGTAGTTAGGTATATCCTCCCACGCCATATGCAGTACCGCATCTGGTCTGAAATCCAGAACATCCTTCCACCAGGATTCCATGTTTGAAAGGTTACCGTGAGTGATTGAAATATTTTTTTCCTTATAGAAGCGATGCTTCATCCTGGTAAGAATAAGAAGCTCATGGTCATCTTCGCGCAGCTTTTTTACAGTATGTCTTCCTATAAATCCCGTCCCCCCTGTTATAAATATTCTCATCTTCAAACTACCAATCCCGCATGTTTGTTAATAAACTTCCTTAAGCCGCCCGCCTTTGAGTCCTTATCAGAGAGTATCGGTGCACCTTCAAGAGGCCAATCAATACCAAGATCGGGGTCATCCCATTTAATTATACCTTCATGTTCGGGGGCATAGTAGTTATCCACTTTGTATAGCATGGCACAGTTATCAGATATGGTGCATATACCATGCGCAAAACCTCTCGGAATCAGAAGCATTTTCTTGTTTTCAGCCGACAGTATAATACTTTCCCACTTTCCGAACGTTTTAGAGCCCTTTCGCAGGTCCACAAATACATCAAATACGGTTCCAGAGATCACCCGGACCAACTTCGTCTCCGTGTGCGGCATGAACTGAAAATGAAGTCCCCGTACCGTGCCTTTATTAACCGAGAGAGAATGATTTTCATGCACCCACTCGCTATGTATCCCGTATGCCTTGAATATCTTGTCATCGTAAACCCTCATGAAATACCCTCTGTGATCCTCTTTAGGCTCCGGCTGTATTTCATACACTCCCCTGATAGATCTCTCGATTATTTTCATGGTACCCGTTTCTCCCCGCCGCTCTTTGTTTTACTATAAATTACATCAAAGTATAGTGTGCCCTTATCCAGTTACCCATCATTCTGTATCAATTCTGATACAATACTCGAGAGGCTTGTTCTTTTATTCAGAAGAAAGGTATGGCACCCTGCCGTATTTCCCGCTTCCATGTCGCGCT
Source organism: Spirochaetota bacterium (assembly GCA_016934265.1). Classification (GTDB taxonomy): domain Bacteria; phylum Spirochaetota; class B62-G9; order B62-G9; family DRHN01; genus JAFGTF01. The sequence continues at coordinate 77,014 of JAFGTF010000041.1, read as the reverse complement.
CATCATCTCCGATATAGACTGCTTTTGTAATATCTAAATGATTTTCCCGTGCCGCTTGATAAAATAGCCCCGGCTTTGGTTTTCTACAGTCACAGCTCTCATCCCATCCATGGGGACAATAGTATATTCCTTTTATCTCAACATCATGCTTCTTTAATTCACGTTTCATTTTAGAATGAATATCTTCCAGGTCCAGTTCCGTCATGAGCCCGCGGGCAATACCTGCCTGATTGGTGATAATGTACAATTCATACCCGTGGCGGCAGAGAGTTTTCAATGCGGATTTTACTCCCGGGAGAAAAACGAATTGCTCCCAAGACCTGACGTATTCCGCCTTCGGTAGTTTCCTGTTGATCACGCCGTCCCTGTCGAGGAAAAGTACCTTCTTAGGCTTAAGGAATTGTGATGTTTCTTCGAGGCATTCCGGCTTTCCTATACTGTAATATCTATGATCGGTTAGAAATCCCCCGAGCTGATTTTTTTTAACCAGGTCCGTGACGACTACTTCCTCGAAAGAAAAGTTATATTCGGGTACTGCGGCAAGGATTCGTTTCTCAAGAATGAAGAAGCCGATGTCTACTCCGTTCAGGGCCTCATATGTTCTCGACCTGTCGTATATGATAACGAGACCATGCCTGTCTACAAGGACATTGTTGCGTGTTATTCCGTCTTTGTTTGTATATACGGTAACTGTTGCGGGACTGTCGATAGAATCGTGGAATTGGACCAGTTTTTCAAGGTTGAGGGGCCAATAGTTATCACAGTATAGAAGAAGAAAACGGTTATCGAGTAACTCTCTCGCTTTACTTATTCTCGTGCCGGTTTCCCAGGAAATATCCCCGATAGCGTACTTAATGGAGAGCCCCCAATTGGACCCGTCCCCGAAATAATCGACGACCTTTTCAGCAAGGTATCCGAGAAGAATTATAACTTCGGATATCCCGTTTTCCTTCAATAACGTCAGCAAGTATTCCAGAAACGGACGGCTGTTTATCGGTATCATCGGTTTTGGAATCTCATAGGTTAGGGGGCGCAGCCGCGTTCCTTTTCCGCCTGCGAGAATTACCGCTTGTTTTATGGTCGTTTTGTTCACTTTTTTTATTCGTATTAAGTTTTCAGCAGATCAGTAAAGGTTCTCCTTTATGAACTGTCTCCAGTAATTGAGTGTATCCTCAAGTATCTTTTCAAACCCGATCTCCGGTTTCCAGCCTGTCAGCTCTCTGAATTTTTTTGTGTCTCCTATCAATCGGGGTACGCAGGTGGGTCGTACGAAATCAGGCTCGACCTCGACTTTGATACCTTTTACCGTAGCCATCGATAATAACGTTTCGAGGGCTTCCCTGAATGTATAAATATATTCTTCACCTTCTGAGCCGATGAGATATAATTCTCCCGGCTTACACATCTCGACGGCGAGCCAGTAGGCCCTGACCATATCTTTAATATGGGTGAAATTCCTTCTGTCATCGATATGGCCGACCTTGACGGTAGGTGGCTGTTTCCTCGCTTCAATCCTAGCAATTTGATATGCGTATGAGGGAATACCGAAAACATGGTCTCTTCTCGGCCCCTCGTGGTTGAATGCCCGTGTCCGTATGATATTCATATCGTAGGATTTGTAATATACGAACCCGATGAGATCCTGCGCTATCTTGCTCACCGCATACGGATTCATCGGTCTCAACACCGACCTGTCCGTGATAGGCAGTTCCTCATCAAATATCTCTCCATATTCCTCGCCCGAGCCGGCAATATGAAATCGTGGGTTGATCCCCGTTTCACGGATAGCATCGAGCAGGTTCACGGTACCCTTGTAGTTTACGTCCATGTAGTGGCTGGGGTGCAGCCAGGAAGGGCTTACAAAACTTTCTGCGGCGAAATGGAGGACCTTGGTCGGCTTGATTTCATCAATTACATGTCGCGTTCCAATCGGGTCGGTAATATCGCAGTCCAGTAGAACGACCCGCTCGTCATTCAGCAGGTGCCGTATGTTTCTCAACCTCGAAAGATTCCATCGTTTTAGTCCGTATACATTATACCCATTCTCAAGAAGCAAATCCGCCATATGCGACCCTACAAATCCTGTTATACCTGTTATAAGAATCTTTTCTTCCATTGCCTATGCCTGTCCCTTTTTCATTGTTTTTTCCCCTCATTTCTTATCAGGGAAGTGAGCAGGTGAACGATAATCATATGTACATCCTCTACATGCTGCATATTTGTGCTTTTGACATGTATATTGAAGTGTGCCGATTTGATAAGGCCTCCGCCGTCAAATCCGGAGATTCCGACAGTGGTAGCACCATTTTTATTTGCGTAATCGATAGCCCTGAGAACGTTTTTTGAGGACCCGCTCCCGCTTATACCGATGACAACGTCACCTTTCTCCATCAAGTTTATTAGCTGTTCCGAGAAAATATTCTCGTAACAGTCGTCATTACCCCATGCAAGCATAATAGGGGTATTATCTGTCAGCGCTACCGCCTTGAAGCGGGGCAGTCCCTCGACTATCGTTCCTTTTAACAGATCACCGGCAAAGTGAGATGCTGTTGCAGCACTTCCCCCGTTCCCCATGATAAAAATTGTATTTCGGGTTTTGCGGGCTTCATAGAGGATATCTGTGAACTGATCCATATTTCTGGCAAGAACGTCTTCATTATTTTGTAATAATTCCCGCAGCGAGCTGAGGTATTGTTTCGTATATGCTATCCGGAAATCATTCATCGTTTTTTACCACCATGGACAGGATTTTTCGAATCATTATAGACTATGATACTTCCTGTTTCATCAAAGGAATATTCCTCCTCTTTCAAATCCCGAAGGGCGTCTCTCAACGCATGCTGGTATGCTTCGTCACAATACAATAAAAGAAAACCGCCTCCTCCGGAACCTAACAGTTTTCCTCCATCAGACCCCGCCTTAATAGCTTTTTCATAGTAGGTATCGATAGCGCTGTTTGTAATGTTTTTAGCAAGCATCTTTTTATTTTTCCACCCCTCGTGAAGAATAGTTCCCAGATCCTCAAACCTTTTTTTCAGTAAAGATTCTTTTGCCGCTTGAGCTAGTTCGACAAGTCTGTTAAGATAGGCGATGTTTTCATTCGTTCTTTTTTCCTGTTCGGGAAGTACGTCTTTCGATTGTGCGTGTAATCCGGTATAAAAAAGCAATAATCTCTGCCGCAGAGTTGTGAGAGATGCAATATTCAGAGAAATTGGCTGTACATGGACAGTTCCGTCTGGATCGAAACGGATGAAGTTCACTCCACCATATGCAGCGGCGTACTGGTCCTGTTTGCCCATCGGGTGTCCGAGAATCTCAATCTCTATACGGCAGGCTTCCTGTGCGAGCTGTTCTTTAGATGGTTTTTCACCCTTGTATGCATGTAGCGCATTCAAGACGCCGACTGCTAGGCTACTGGAAGCACCAAGCCCGGAACCCTCGTGTCCCGGGAGCAGATCGGACATATATGAAATATAGATTTTTTTTTCGATTCCTAAAAGTTTGAGGGATTCACGGATTATGTTATGTTCAATCTTATTAACGGAATCGACATATTCCGTGTTGGAATAACTGACCCAGATTTTGTCGCTGAAACCCTTATTGACCATGACATATATATACTTACTTACCGTAGTACTTACAACTGAACCGCCCGCCTTTTGATAAAAGGATTGGAAGTCCGTGCCTCCTCCCGCAAGACTTACCCGCAACGGAGTTCTTGAAATAATCAATTTATTACACCTCTTAATGAACGGAGTGTGAGCCTTGGCCGCGGCGATGAAGTTCTTTCCGTATAAAATCTTTTATTCAACATAGTGTGTTTCTGGATGGGCTTGCAGCTACTACTGTAAAGAAAAGGATTGGCAATCACCGCTCTTGTTTTTTGTTGCCGTATATCTGGTTCTTTTCGTTATCGATATGTAGGATAACTGATTATTTCATGGGTGTCAACACAAGAGAATATTGCTGTAATTCCATGTCCTAAAAATCTTTAAAGTGGACGTACGGGCGTTTATGATATATGCTATAGGCTAAGTCCAAGAACAGTCGAACAGGACATGTCGATTAGAATAACCTCCTTAAGTAAAGAAAAAATCATCTTTTCACAGTCGCCCGTCGATATGAGGCACGTGCTGTGGCTGTACGAACGGTTTCGCGGCAAGGCAAAAGTCTCGATCTATGTGACGAATGTGTACAACAGCTACCTATATCTGAAGCGCCTCGGGCTTTCCGACTGCTCTCTTACGTTTATCCCGTACCGGCCCGATTTTCGCACTCCAATCGGGGCGGTCCGGCAGCGGCGCGATCTGAAGAAATTGTACAAGGAAAAGCTTAAGGGTATCCAGCATGCGGAGGTATATTTTTTTGCCTACTATTACGACTGGGTGACGTTCTATTTTCTCAAGCGCCTCGCTTCGAATAACCGTCTACGCCTCATAGACGTATACAAGGTGAAGAGGAGGCGGTCGACAGGGATAACGCTCTCACAGCAGGTCAAGCGCTTCGTCATTCTGCTTATCACCGGCGTGTGGCACGAGTACACGGAAGGCATGAGTGACAGGGTCATCACGTTTCCATACCGCCGTTTCGGGGTTGAGGAATCGGAGGAAGAGGTCGATCCTGATTCGCTGCAGCAGTACATGTACCGGGTCGGCGCGGGAAGCGGGAAGAGGGTCCTCTTTTTCGAGTCGAACGGTGCCGATGAGGAGATGTTTATCGGGTATGAAGATACGGTGAGGGATATGCTTCGTGCGATTCTCGATTCCGGGAACACCGTCTATATCAAGCCGCACCCGCGGCAGGGGCATTCGAAGTTCATCGATGACCTTCCCGTTGAGATCATAGACGGTTCGGTTCCCGCGGAGCTCTTAGATATCGAAGGTTTCGACGCGGTGGTCGGCGTCGAGTCTGTGAGCATCGCGAACATCGCGGCGCAGGAAACGATTCGGGTATTCTCGCTGCTCGATCTTGTAAGATTCAAAGAAGAGGAGGTTCGGGAGGGATACAGGAAATATCTCGTCGAGAAGGGAAACGGCAGGGTGAGGTTCGTCGAAAAGACCGATACGCTCCTCGACTATATTAACAAAGCCGGTTCCGGGGGCTTATAGCGCATGGAATTCTTCAATACCCACGTTTCGCCGGAGTCCGTACGCCTCGTGTCAGAAGTGCTTCGATCCACCTGGATCAGCGAGGGGGAAACGGTCCGTCGCTTCGAAACGGCGCTCGAAAAGACGCTCGGTCTTTCGAATGCGGTCGCGGTGAACAGCGGGACCTCCGCGCTGCACCTCTCGCTCGCGGTGGCGGGGGTGGGACCGGAAGACGAGGTGATCATACCCGCGCAGACCTTCATCGCCACCGGCTATGCGGTTTTAATGCAGGGAGCAGTCCCGGTATTCGCGGACATTAAGTACGAGACGGGAAACATAGATCCGGATTCCATCGCGGAAAAGATCTCGGAGAAGACGAAGGCGGTGATACCCGTTCACTGGGGCGGATACCCGTGCGACATGAAAGAGATAGGAGAAATCGCAGCAGCGCACGGCGTAACGGTTATCGAGGACGCCGCGCACGCACTTGGGGCGGCATACAACGGCAGGCCCGTGGGAACCATATCAGAGTTCACCGCATTTTCCTTCCAGGCGATAAAGCACCTCACCACAGGTGACGGCGGCGCCGTATGCTGCAAACGCGACGGGGACTACAGTGAGCTCAAGAAACGGCGGTGGTTCAACATCGACCGAGAGCACGATAAGACGGGATTCTTGGGCGAGCGGGAGTACGATTCCGGAAAAATAGGATTCAAGTACCACATGAACAACGTGGCCGCGGCGATCGGCCTCGGAAACCTGACCTCATTCGAGGCGCGTCTTAGAAAAAGACGCGGGATCGACACCGTATACAGGCGCATGCTTTCATCCGTGCCCGGACTTGAGCTTCTGAAGCGCGAAGACGACAGGGAGAGCGCGTGCTGGCTCTTCGGGGTCCTCGTGGAGAAACGGGACGATTTTATCAATAAGCTCCGCGCGGCCGGGGTCCCGGTTTCCGTCGTGCATAAACGGATAGATAAAAACAGCATCTTCGGCGGTATGAGAGAAGACCTCGTTCAACAGGCTCGCTTAGACGAGAAAATAATACACCTGCCCCTACACGAGGGGCTTTCGGAAGAGGATGTCGAGAAGGTCGTACAAACCGTCAGGTCCGGGTGGTAGCATGGCGGCGCATGAACGAATATCGGTGCGTCCGATCGGTCCGGACGGGGGCGGTGCGTTCGTCGAAATGATGAACCGCACCTACACAAGGAAGAAGACCTCCACGTATTTCGAATGGCAGTTTTTTAAAGACCCGGAAGGGGCCGCACTGCTCGGGGCATACGCCGGCACAAGACTGGTCGGCTGTTTCGGAATCAAGCACAGGAGGCTGAGCGGCGGCCGGTCCGCTTGCGGGGCGGTCGATCTCATCGTGGACGAGGAGTACAGGGGGAAGGGGATATTCTCCCTTCTTGCCCGTGAAGCGCAGGGGGCGTATTCGAACGGCGCGGATCTTTTTTATTCCTTTACAAACGATCGGGGAAAAGCGGCGCTCGAAAAAAGCCTCGGCTGGAAAACGGTGTGCACCGTTCATACGCTTGTCGCTTCAGGACCGCATGACGGTGTTTCACAAAAAATGAACATCTGCGGGGCGGACGGGTACGGATGGGAGCATAACGACAAGTCGTTCGAAAACCGCACGTTCTTCCTGCGTGACGATAGAGAGCTTGTGTGGCGGTTTTCGCGCAACCCTGAGTACGACTATACGGTCGTCGACTGCGGCGAGGGGTTTGCCGTGGTGAAGGTATTCACGGACCCGGTCTGCGGTGAACGCTTCGGGGACATCGTCGAGTTCGGTACCGAAGGCGGCCGCTTTGCCGTGCGAAGGCTGCTCGGACGTGCAGCCGCGTACCTTTTTAGGGAAGGGGTGTCGAAGGTCACCGCATGGGCGATGCCGGGGTCCGTGACGCGGAGCGTCCTGGGAGGGTTGGGCTTCAGGGAGTCGGATCAGATCCGCCACTTCCTCGTGGGAGCGCAAACGGAGGAAGCGGCCCGGCTCTGTTCGCCCGACAGCTGGTTTTTCGTTGAATCGGACGCCGAGATATTCTAGGAGAGGTCATATGAGAATCGCGGTAACCGGGGGCTTCGGTTTCGTGGGGAGTTCGGTGGTAAGTGAGCTTGCGGATAAAGGCCACAAGACATTTCCCCTCTCACGGAGAAACGGATTCGATCTAACGGAGCCTGAAACGGTACGAAAAAAAATAGGGGAGATAGTCCCGGACGTGATCGTAAACTGCGCCGCTCACGGCGGAAGCCTCCACTATGTGAGCGAGTTCGCCGCCGACGTGGTGAACGACAACCTCAGGATGACCCTCACCCTGTACAAGGCGGTGTGCGGCGCCTGCCCTTCGCCGCTTATCATCAACCCGCTTTCGAACTGCTCCTACCCGGGAGAATCGGGAATACAGCGGGAGGAGGAGTGGTGGAACGGGCCCGTTCACCCGTCGGTCTGGTCGTACGGCAATATAAAGCGGATGCTCGGCGTGGTTTCCGACTGCTACAGGATGCAGTACGGGATACGGAGCATGAACTTCCTCATACCGAACGCCTACGGACCGGGGGACTCGAAAGACCCGAACCGGACCCATGCGCTGAACGGCATGATCATACGGATGCTTCAGGCGAAGAAAAAAGGGGATACACAGTTCGTGATATGGGGTACGGGAAAACCCGTCCGGGAATGGATATTCGTAAGGGATATCGCGAGGGTGTTTGCAATCGCGGTGGACGAAAAACAAGAACGGACCCTCCCGGTGAACATCGCGCAGGCGAGCGGCAGTTCGATAGGCGAGATCGCGGTGATAATCAAGCGCCTTACCGGATACGAAGGCGATCTCGTGTACGATACGTCCTATCAGGACGGCGCGCCCGAGAAGGTACTGGACGACAGCCGGTTCAGGGAGCTGTTCGGCGATTTCCGCTTCACCCCGCTCGAGGACGGAATACGGGAAACGATATCATACTACAGAGGCGTTTTGGAGGGATGACATGAAGATCCTCATCACCGGTGGCGCGGGGTTCGTGGGTACGGCCCTGACCTCGCTGCTGCTCGAAAAGGGCCACGATGTCTGCGTTTTCGACAGCCTGATGTACGGAGGAGACCAGCTTCTGTCCTTTTTTCGGAATAAACGGTTCTCATTTATTCGGGGGGACGTGGTGGACCCCGACGCGGTTAAGGACGCGGTGAAAGGATGCGACGCCGTGGTGCATCTCGCCGCGATCGTCGGCTACCCGGCGTGCAGGAAGGAGCCGAAGCTGGCGAAAGAGGTGAACGTCGACGGCACGAAACATTTGATAAACGCCGTCTCGAAAGATCAGCTCGTCATCTACGCGTCGACAGGGAGCAACTACGGCAGGGTGGACGACGTATGTACCGAAGAGACGCCGCTCAAACCGTTGAGCCTCTACGGACAGACCAAGACCCTTGCGGAGCATATGCTGCTCGAAAACCGCCCCACAGTCGCCTACCGGTTCGCGACTGCGTTCGGCGTGTCATATCGCCTCAGGCTCGATCTGCTCATCAACGATTTCGTGTACAGGGCGCTCACCGAGGGGTATCTCGTGGTGTACGAAAAGCACTTCATGCGTACCTTCATTCACGTCCACGACATGGCGCGCGCCTTCGTCTTCGCCCTTGAAAACTCCCGGGCGATGAAAGGCGAGGTGTACAACGTGGGTTCCGATTCCATGAACTACAGCAAGGAGCAGATCTGCAACCTGATACGGGAGCGTATTGACTGCTACGTACACTACGCGAGCGTCGGCGAGGACACCGATAAACGGGACTACGTGGTGAGCTACGATAAGATCAAGAAGCTCGGTTACGAGACCACCATATCGGTGGAGGAGGGCATAGAAGAGCTGAAGCGGGCCTTGGAGGCCGTCAAGGTGGAGAAGAAATATTCCAACGTATGAGGATTACGAAACCGTGGAAAAAGGAGGGAACGGGGTTCGGATATCGCTTTTAGCGGTCACCAAGGACCGCGTGGAAGCGGTACGGAAGGCGGTCTCGCACTGGCGAACGTTGAAAGGCAAAGACGACGAGCTGGTAGTGATCGACGGCGACTCGACGGACGGAACCTACGAGGTCCTGAAGCAACAGGAGGGAACGCTCATCGACCTCCTCGTGCACGAGCCGGATAGAAGCGAATCCGACGCCCTGAACAAGGGGTTCAAGAAAGCACGCGGGTCATTTATAAAAATAATAACGGACGACGACATTTTCTATCCAGACGAGCTGGAACTCGCGTACGCGGCCATGAGGGAACATCCGGATATCGACATCCTCATCACCGGCGGCGAGCGTGCGGTAGTCGGCGCCTCGGGCGGGAAAGGGAGGACGATAAACTACCAGTGGTTCGACGAAAAGACCGCGGTGAACAGCGTGGAGAGCATCATCGGATTATGCGGAATAGGGATGATCATCAGGACCTCTTCGCTGGCGCGGCTGGGAGAGATAAACCCGGATCATTACCTCGCCGATACATCGCTGCTCCTTAAGGCGCATTGTGCGGGCGCGGACATCCGTTTTATGAGGGTAAAGGGGTTCCTCCATCTCTACCACTCCTGGTCCGCCTACTCCCAGAACGACAAGCGGAAGCAGGCGTACAGGCGGATAATGAGAGACTTCGGGCTTATGCCGAAGGGGAAGCTCGTCCGGGCGCTGCAGCACCCGAAAAAGGCGCTTAGCAGGATCGGTCGGATATTTATTATGCGTGAGCCCGTCTGGGACGGGAAACTGATAGGATGAGGGGGACAATGACCGTGGAAAGGGACGGGAAGGCGCAGCGAGGCGGCATCACGGGTTTTCTTCTCCTGTTTTTTTTCCTTTTTTCTTTTTTCCCGCAGGTTCTTTCTTTTAAGTTGTTTATCGACTTGCATCCGCTGCTGCCGCTTTCATTCGATTTCCATGTGAAGCCGTTCATGATTCTCACTCTCTTGTGCACGCCTCTTTTCATTATCGGTATCCGGCGGTTTCGTATCTTGGGCTATGAGCCGTTCATGCTGATCTTCTACGTGTACTTCATGTCGACCATTATCGTGGCCGAGCACAAGGGAACGAGCTTCAAGCTCATCGTCGGAACCCTTATTATGCTGTACGCCTTCTTCGTTGCGAGGGCGGTTCTCCAGAGGAATACGGCGGTATCTCTGGAGAGCGCTATCGCCGTATCGGGACTGGTATTCAATGCCGTTTCCCTGTTGATGTATGCAATCGGATTCGTCTCGTGGGCGTCGGAGGTCCCGAGGACGACGAGCTATACTCACACCGGCCTTATGGTAATCGCGGGTATTCCGAGGCTTTCCGGCCTCGTATACGACGCGAACTATTTCGTGATATTCGATTCGCTCTTCTTCTTTTACTACCTGTCGAATTTAAGGAAGAGATGGAACACGGTCGGGCTTTTATGTGCCGGCGTCGCGATACTGCTGACCGTCTCGATAGGCGGGATCGGGGCGGTTTTCATTACGTTCATGATTAACCTATTATTAGAAAAAGACGGGCCGACAAGGAGAAAGATACTTCTTCTCTTTTCCGCCGCGGTTGCCGCCTTCATAGCGGTATACTTCGCTGTTCTCAGGGACACGAGATTTTTCGCATACCGCCTGGAATCGCTGAGGACGGGGAGCTACAGATACATGGTGTGGCGCTATGCACTGACCGTGTTCAAAGAGCGGCCGCTATTCGGCATCGGTCTGTTCAACTTCCGCCATTTCAGCCAAGAGCTGTTCAAGATCATGAACATTCATAATACGTGGCTTCAGGCCCTCGTCGAGGGAGGGACGGTCGGGTTCGTTCTCTTCGCCTGGTTCAACTTTTCCGCATTGCGCGGTATCGTGAGGCTGTACAAAAAGGACGAATCGGTCCGGTACCTGCTCCTCTCTTTCATTTCGATCATGCTTATATTTCTATCACTCTCCGCGCTCATACATGAAATATACTTTCTCATACTCGCACTCACGAGCAGGTACATGGAAACCGCGGTGCCGGGGAACGGCGGCGGGAATGAACGGAGGGGATAACCGGGTGGGTAAAAATCCGAAAGTATCGGTGATCATACCGTGCAGGAACGAAAAAGACTTCATTGAAATGCTTCTCGAGAACATCGTCTCCCAGGACTATCCGAAGGAGCACACCGAGGTCTTTGTAGTGGACGGGATGAGCGAGGACGGCACCAGGGAGGTGATACGGCGGTTTGCCGGAGCGCACGGGTACATACGGCTCGTCGACAACCCGGAGCTGGTCGTCCCCCACGCCCTGAACAGGGGCATTCGGCTCGCCCGCGGGGAGTACATCGTCAGGATGGATACCCATTCGACATACCCGCCGGACTATATATCGAGGCTTCTCTTCTGGCATAGAGAGCTCGGTGCGGACAATGTCGGCGGTGTGGGAATCACCAGACCGTTTAGGGACACGCCGGTCGCACGGGCGGCCGCGCTTGCGCTCTCGCACCCGTTCGGGGTCGGTAACTCCTATTTTCGTATCGGAACGGACAAACCGCGGGAGGTCGATACGGTTCCGTTCGGCTGCTACAAGCGGGAAATTTTCGACAGAATCGGGCTCTTCGACGAGGACCTCATACGGAATCAGGACGACGAATTCAATCTGCGGCTGAAACGTCACGGCGGGAGGATATTTCTCGTTCCCGAAATAAAGATAATATATTATTCGCGAGACCGGCTTATGCATCTTTTTCGTATGTACCACCAGTACGGCTTCTTCAAGCCGCTGGTCGCGGTGAAGGCGGGAGCGCCGTCGAGCGTCAGGCAGTTCGCCCCGCCTTTTTTCGTGCTCTCACCCCTAGCGCTGGCAGCCCTCGGTTTGGTGTGGCCACCGTTTTTCTACGCCGCATGCGGGGTGCTCGGACTCTACTGCATAGCGAACGCGTGTTTCTCGTTTCGCCTCGCGCTGCGTCACGGGATAAGGCTTTTCTTTCCGCTCTTTTACTGCTTCGGGACGGTCCATCTCGGGTACGGGACGGGGTATCTCCGGGGGCTTTTGACTTTCACCCTGTTTCAGAAAAAGAGAAAAACCGATCCGAAGAAGTTAGGATTATCTCGTTAAAGACTGAAAATGCTGATATATTGATAGGTACAATCCAACGGTAGCGTGCGGCTGATGTACACGTTTCTGAAACGATGTATGGACCTTTTCTTATCCGGGGTGGGGGTTTTTGTGCTGTCGCTCCTGTTTGCGGTGATAACGCTCGTCGTCTGGTGCGACTCGGGGAGGCCGGTCTTTTTCAGGCAGGAGCGGGTCGGAAAGAACGGCAGGCCGTTTCTGATATACAAGTTCAGGACCATGGTGAAAAACGCCCAAGAATTGGGCCCCGGGCTCAGTAAAAGCCAGGACACGCGGATAACGCGTACCGGCCGCTTCTTGAGAAAGTACAAGCTCGACGAGCTCCCGCAGCTTTTCAATGTCCTGAAAGGGGAGATGAGTCTCGTCGGACCGAGACCCGAGGTGCCGCGCTACGTCGAGCGTTTCAAGCGCGAGTACGAGACGATACTGAAGGTGAAACCGGGGATCACGGATTACGCGTCCCTCCGGTTTCGAAACGAGGGCGAGCTGCTGAACACGTCGGAAGACATAGAAAACTGCTATATAGAGCAAATCCTCCCGCAGAAGATGGAGTACTACAGGCGGTACATCGAAAACAGGACGGTTTGGCGGGACCTCGGTATAATCGTGCGGACGGTGTGCTCGGTCTTCGCGCCGTACCGCGACGGCCTGAGGAGCGGCGACAGGTGAAATACATCTACAGGATCACTAAGCGCAACGCGCCGTATTTGCTTTTGGACCTCTTTATCATCAACCTCGCGTATGCGCTCGCGTACGTGCTGCGGTTTTATCCCGACCTCGGCAGTGAGACACCGCTTGTTTCGGCGGGATACTTCATCCTCCTCTCCGGCGCCTATATCTTCTCGTTCTACGGTTTTCAGACGTACCGGACGATGTGGCAGTATTCGAACATCCGTGACGTGTACAAGCTGGGAGCGGCGAACTTCTTCGGGTTTTTGATCTTCGTCTTGGTGGTACTGTTCTTTCATCTCGAATACTCGCGGCTCGTGTATATCATGTATTTCTTTTTCACGCTCGCCGCGACGATCTTCTACCGCGTTCTCATACGCGACTACTTCTCGAAGCGGCGAAACGGCGAGAACGGGAAATCGGAAAAGGCGGTTTTTAACCGCGGCTCATCGAGGCACATCCTGCTCGTCGGCGCGGGCGAGACCGGAAGGACGATCCTCGCCGAATATGCGAAGCTCGGCATGGAGAAAAACGTGGTCGGCTTCTTGGACGATGACAGGGAAAAAAAAGGAAAGATCCTCGGAGGAAAGACGGTCTTAGCCGTGACCGATGAAATTACGGATGTGATCAAAAAGCACGATATCGACGAGGTCATCATCACGGTGCCGCAGGCGGGCTCGGAGAGCATCAACCGGGTCGCGCTTCGGATCAGAACTGAGTTCAAGAAGGAAAAAAACGTTCGAATCAGGGTGCTTCCGTCGCTGCTCGAGGCCTTGGACAAACGCTCTCTCGTCGGCTCGCTCCGGGAGATCGGTATCGACGACCTCATCGGGAGGGAAGAGGTGAAGGTCGACGACCGCGCGATAGAGAAGACCTTCTCGAACAAGACGGTTTTAATAACCGGCGCAGGCGGCAGCATCGGAGCGGAGATCTGCCGCCAGCTCTTGAAGTTCAGGATCAAACGCCTCGTCGCGGTCGGCAGGGGGGAATATTCGATCTACGAGCTCATAAAGAACCTGCATGAGTACAGATCGTACCTCGACTATGAGACGGACATCGTGTTCAAGATTGCGGATATAAAGGACCCTTCGCTTATACGGGCCATATTCGGCGAATACCGGCCGGACGTGGTTTTCCACGCCGCAGCGCACAAGCACGTCCCGCTCATGGAGTTCAACGAGGCGGAGGCGGTCCAGAACAACATCGTGGGCACCATCAACCTGCTCGAACTCTCGAATGAGCACGAGGTGGAGAAGTTCGTGCTCATCTCCACCGACAAGGCGGTGAACCCGGTAAGCGTGATGGGCGCGACGAAACGAGTGGCGGAGCTTTTCTCCCTCTACTATTTCAGGGAAAAGGGCGTCAACACGAGCATCGTCCGGTTCGGGAACGTCATCGGGAGCCGCGGATCGGTGATACCGCTGTTCAAGGAGCAGATCGAGCGGGGAGGGCCGATTACGGTGACGCATCCGGATATCAGGCGGTTCTTCATGACGATTCCCGAGGCGTCCGTTCTCGTGATCAACGCAGCCGCCTACTCGCAGGGGGGCGATATTCTCGTGCTCGAGATGGGTACGCAGTACAGGGTGGAGGATATCGCGAATAACCTCGTCCGTTTCTACGGCTACGAGCCGGGAAAAGAGATCAAGATCGTATACACGGGCTTGAGGCCGGGAGAGAAGCTGTTTGAGGAGCTGTACTACGAAAAGGAATCGCTAAAAAAGACGGCCAACGAAAAGATCTATACTCTCAAGACCGACCGGGCGGTGTACGACAAAGAGGCGATCAATAGGTTTCTGAAGGAAGATCTGCCGCGGTTTATTACCTACGGACCTGTCCGGATCAGGGAGGCGCTCGGCAGGGTCGTGAAAAACTACAACTACGACGGCTACAACGGGTACGACAAGGACAACTCAAAGTACATCAGCTGACGAGAGGCTTCGGCATATCGGGCCGTACTGGGGGAAAAGAAGGCGGTATGTTCGGGTGAGACGGGAGCGCGAGTACGTTTCTTTTTTCATATCAGTAGATGGTATATATCACCCAGCGTTGACAATTGAATTGAGGATTAAAAACCTCCGAAAATCAAACCCTCACAAGGCCTAAGGAGTTGATTTTTAGAGAATTGCGGAAATATCAACGAATATTCAACTGTCAACGATTGCTGATACTTGTCAAGTAGAGATTAAAAACGCAGTATGGCGCGTCCGGCGAAGGGGAACGGGTTGGTGGGAATAGGGACGTTTTGGGATTTCAAAAAAGACAGGGTCGAGTCGTTCGCGGTGCTCCTGCTGTTCGCTCTCTCATGGCTAGGGTACGGAGTATACGCGTCGGTTCTGCTTGTGGTGCTGTTCACAGCGGCGCTCTTTTTCAGGAATCGGAGGCTGTTCGTCGCAGCTCCTCTTTCTGACAGGCCGCTTATGATCCTGCTTGGTATATTCATTCTGAACAACATCGTTTCCTCCCTGCTCTCGGTCGACAAGCTCGTCTCGACGCTTTTATCGGTCGTATGGTTTCTTCTCATATACCTTCCGATCGCATACGTGCGTTTCTCTCTCAACGAAGAGAGCGATTTTTTCATGCGAATCATCGTTCCGCTCGGATTCGTGATCTCGCTCGTTATCCTCTTCTCCCTCTGTGCTCTTTTCTCGATAAACGTTGTTAAAGGCGGCGCCGTCTGGAAGCGGCATACCTTCTTCACGATGAGCACCGGCTCGACTCCCGACATGATATGCATGCTCGGCGGCATCGGGTACGGCTTTATCCGGCAGCAAAGAAAGATACGGTACCGCTGGCTCGGCCTTTTGTATCTCCTTCTCTGTTTTGCGGGAATCGCATTCGTCGGGGACAGGGGAGGGATGATGGCCCTGCTCGTGATGAGCATACTCCTTCTTTGCTTCGACTATAAACGGCTTGTTCTGTTCTTCGTGCTGCTCGGGATAATAGTCGTTCTCTCGTACAGGATGGAATCTCTCGACGGGATTCGCTCAATGTACGACTATCTCTACCGGCCGGCCGTGATAGCGGGCCTGAAGAACAGGACGCAGATCCTCTGCTTCAGGCAGGCGTGGGGCATGATAAAAGACCACTGGCTTTTCGGCGTGGGAACGAACAACTTCTGGAAATTTTCCGACATGTACGGCCCGCGGAAGTTCGCGTATGCGCACAACATCGTGCTCCAGTTCTGGGCCGAGAACGGGATCGTTGGAATGCTGGCGGGACTTGGAATATTAGGACTTCTCATCCGTCGATGGATCAGGACGCTTGGGAACGGCACAAACCGGTATATTGTTCTCGGAATGGGCGCAGGCTTCGTCGCAATGCTCGTGGGGCAGCTCACCAACTGCACGATCTGGGCCTTCCAGACCGCGATCCCCTTCTGGCTGCTCGCAGGCGCGATTAATGCGGCCTACTACACGGTCGAAAAGCCGGAGCTCAGTGAATTCTCGATAGGATAGGTTTCTTTCAGTTGATGAAAGAATAAGGGGATTACAAGGCGTGTAGTAATTCGCGGTAAGACGACTGGCGGGCGGTAACGGGATGACAGGGGAGCCCCGACGGAGTATTGTATCGCTATTTTAGATGATGGGATGGATCGTGTGAATAAACCGGCACCCGAGCAGGGAATAAAGAAGAAGATCCTGGTAACGGGCGGCGCAGGGTACATAGGGAGCCACGTGGTAAAGGCCCTCGGCGAGCGGGGACACGACGTGCTCGTGTTCGACAACCTCTCAACCGGCAGGCGCGATCTCGTGCTGCACGGCACGCTCGTCGTGGGCGATCTGCAAGACCTCGAACTCCTGGACAACACCCTGAAAAAATTCAGGCCGGATGCGGTGATGCACTTCGCGGCGTCCATCAGTGTTTTCGAATCGGTGCAGGACCCGATGAAATATTACAGAAACAATACCGTCAATACGATCAACCTTATCGATATCGTGGTACAAAACGGCGTACAAAACCTCGTCTTCTCCTCGACTGCTGCGGTGTACGGGGTCCCGGCGCAAAACAGGCCCGTGGACGAGCGCGCGACGCTTCTTCCCATTAATCCGTACGGATGGACGAAGCTCATGGCGGAAAGGGTCTTGCAAGACCTTTCCGATGCCTCGCGCGCGTTTCATTATGTGTCACTCCGCTACTTCAACGTCGCGGGCGCGGACTCCGGAGGGCGGATCGGTCAGCGATACCCCGTATCAACACATATCATCACGCGCTGTCTCAAGGCGGCGAAAGGCGAGCTCGCCGTCCTTCCGATCTACGGTACCGACTACCCGACGTCGGACGGCACCTGTATACGGGATTATATCCACGTTGACGACCTCGCGGACGCCCATATCGCGGCGCTAGACCATCTCTTGGGGGGAGGAACAAGCGAGGTGTTCAACTGCGGCTACGGGCACGGCACGTCAGTCCGTGACGTCGTGAAGGCGGCAAAGAAGGTGACGGGCGTCGATTTCCGTGTGACGGAAGAAGGGCGGCGTCCGGGGGACCCGCCGTTTCTCGTCGCGGACCCCTCTAAGCTCATACGTGCGCTTTCGTGGAAACCGCGGTACGATGACCTTCGATACATCGTCGAGACTGCGTGGAACTGGGAAAAATCGTTGTAACCCGTATCGTTCCAATATCATATTCTACTGGTGCACCGTGGAGGACGGTTTACGGGAATACGGCAAAGGCCCCTGATTCGAGTTCTGAAATACCCTTATAGTCCACGGTTTCTGGAAGGCGGTACTGCATTCCTGTAGAACGGCGTTTCTTCAAATCGAAGGATACGATCGATGGGAGGTGCGTGACAGTAAAGCGACGGGCGTCCGGGCCTTCTTAGCATATCATGATGTCGCTCACCGTGTCTATCACGACATCTGCGAGCTCCGCGATATGCTCGCGCGGCGTGATTCCTCCTCGCACCGCGCCGACGACGAGACCCACTCCCGCTTTCTTCCCCATCTCCATGTCGGTTACGGTATCCCCGACGAAGGCGGTTTTTTCGGCGCTTTTGCCGACACGGTCGATTACGGTTAAAAGCATCTCCGGGTGGGGCTTGTCCTCTTTCACCATGTCCGACCCTATCACGAAATCGAAGAGATCGCCTATGCCGAGATATGACAGCGTCGAGGCGGCGAGATCGGTGATGTCCGCCGTGGCCACGGCGAGCGAAACTCCGCTTTGTTTCAGACCGATAAGCGTCTCTTTGACGCCGGGTATGATCTTTGCCGATTTCGAGCGGTCGAGGACTTTTTCAGTATCGATCGCGGTCTCGCCCGCGATCCGTTTCGCCAGCCGCCACGGGATGCCGTGGCGGTACAGCGCACCGGCAATGATCACCTCGTCCTCCCTGAGAGAACTGTGTGCGAACGGACCGTGCGGATCGATAGTCGCCTGCCCGCCGTCGCCGTTCTTGACGCCGTGAGCCCTGTAGAGCTCCTCTTTGATCGGGCCGGCCGGATACTCCGTCCCTATGCGTTCGAGTATGAGCGCGATACGCTGCTCGAGCACCGGGAGCCAGGTGGATTTGAAATCGATGAGGGTGCCGTCCTTGTCGAATATCACAAGGCCGGTCTCGAAGGCGCGTTGGCCGAAACAGACTCGTGTCATCCCTTTTTCCATGATATTCCGAAGTGCGAAGCGATTTTGTCCGTCGAAGTGTTGATGACGAGCGATTCGGGAAATCCCACTGTTTCGAGGATCGAGAGGGATCTTTCAAAACCGCCGACCTCCTCCGCGACGTGCGCGTCGCTCGATACCGTGATATATGCGTTGAGCTTCGCGCAGAGCTCGAGGAACGAGCGGTTTTTTCGAACGTCGTCTATCTTGCTCTCGTTAAGCTCCAGGGCGATCCCCGCCTCTGCACAGGCTTCGACCACGGCGTCGATGTCGAAGTCGCAGTATGAGCCGACGGGGTGGGTGAAAACTCGGAAACGGCGCAGTGCGATCGCGTTGAGTAACGCATCCGTTCTTACCTTCATCGACTGCTCCGCGATCCAGGCGAACGGGTGGCACCCCGCCTTTACGATCTCCAGCCTCCCCACAATCTCCTCTCCCATCGAGAGCTCGCCCCTGGCGTTTATTATATCGTCCTCTATCCCGGACATTACTCTGATCGGGACGTCGATTGCGTCCACCATTCGCTGAAGGGCCATGAAATAGACCTTGTCGGCCCCTCCCGGAACCATGGGCCCGTGATCAGTGATCGCGACCCCCAGAAGACCCCGCCGTGCCGCGGTCTCGCAGACCGTCCGTATCGTATCGGCCGCGTGACCGCTCGCAATGGTGTGTGTGTGCAGGTCTGCAACGATTTGCATTGTTGAAAAGCCTTTCATATATGATTTTTCCGATCGTCGTATTTCGTCGATACTGTGCCGCGGCAGTCTGCGGTATCAGTTTTTCTTCTTTTTTTTATCCCCCTGCCACAGCTTGAAGAGGAAGAGAAAGAGAAGTGAGCCGGCTACGAAGATTACGCTCAGTATCTGGGCGCCCCTCAGTTTACCGAGCATAAGGCTGTCGGCCCGTAAGAAGCTCACGAAAAAGCGGATCACGCCGTAATTCAAAAGATAGAGTGCGACGATGAAACCGCGTTTATGCTCGCTTTTCCTGAGCCGCCAGAGGATGAAGAAGTTCGCGAGGTTGAGCGCGAGCTCGTAGAGCATTACGGGGTGCAGCGGCTGTCCGGGAAACTCGTCGCCTGCTATGCTCCCGCGCGGGAAGACTATACCCCACGGCAGGTCGGTCGGCAGGCCGTGGGCGTCGCCGTTCATGAAATTGCCGATCCTTCCGAGCGCCTGCCCGAGCGCGAGAAGTGGGGCCGTAGCGTCGAGGAGGTCGAGAAAATGCACCTTCTTCACCCTGGCGTACAGGACGACGGCCGCCGCACCGCCTATAATCCCGCCGTGTATCGCAAGCCCTCCGTGCCAGACCGCGAATATCTCGAGCGGGTTGTGTGTATAAAACCGGCTCCACATGAAGATCACATAGTAGATTCTCGCCCCAACGATGCCTCCTATGACGACCCAGAAGATGTAGCTCAGCACCTCGTCCTTCGTGAGGCCGACCTTCTTCCGAGGTA
This sequence comes from Spirochaetota bacterium, assembly GCA_016934265.1. Lineage (GTDB taxonomy): Bacteria > Spirochaetota > B62-G9 > B62-G9 > DRHN01 > JAFGTF01. Next base: position 57,111 of record JAFGTF010000041.1, on the reverse strand, counting down.
TCTCCCTCTGAAGGAGTATGATGCCGATAACGATCGCGATCACGTACATCAGACCGTAGTACCTGATCTCGATCGGACCGAGCCGTACCAGTGTGGGGTGCATGATACCCTCTTTTGCGGTTTGTTATCTGTAAATATAACGAAATGAGGCGGTATCGAAAACTCGAATAACGTTCTCCGTATATATAATTGAGGCGAATAAATCGCTGTCCATTAAAAAGTTTGGGGATGAATATTTCCAAATTAGTATATATTTGACAAGTATCAGCCCCCGTTGACACTGAAAGTATCAGCAATTGTTGGTAGTTACATAATCGTTGATATTTACGCAATGCTCTAAAAATCACCTTTTTAGGACTTGTGAGGGGATTAATTTTCAGAGTTTCTTAATCCTCAATTCAATTGTCAACGCCGGGTGGTATATAACATATATTGACTATTGCCGGAAACAGCAACGTATGAAGAGTGCGGTTTTCACCCAATTATTCACCGGAAGCTGATTATCCGCTCCCACGCAGAAAAACGTCCTCCGGCCCGTACCGGTTTATCAAAGCGGACCGCCTCATACGGATTCCGTGCTCGGACCAAGCGGGAGGACTATCGGTAGTGGGCGAAAAGCTTTTCGATCGCCTCGACGACGCGTTCGACGTCGTCGAACGAGAGCTGCGGGTATATCGGGAGGCTCACCTCGCGCCGGAAGAGGGAGTATGCAGCCGGAAAATCATCCGGCCGGTAGCCGAACGTTTTTTTGTAGTAGCTCATGAGGTGGACGGGGATGTAATGCACGTTCGCGGATATGTTTTCCGCTGCGAGCGCGGCGATGAAACGGTCCCTGTCGATCGAAAGCCGTGAGAAGTCAATCAGGAGGGGGTAGAGGTGCCAGGAGCTTCGGTGCCCCTTCTTTACGGAAGGCGTTTGTACGAAGTCATACTCTTTCAGCAGCGCGGTGTACCGTTCGGCGATCTCCTCTCTCTTCTTTGTGATCGCTTCAACCCGTTTGAGCTGCTCGACGCCGACTGCCGCCTGCAAATCGGTGAGGTTGAACTTGTATCCGGGTACTGCGATATCGTATTTCCAGCCCCCCGCGCTGAGCTTCTCGTAAGCGTCCTTCGTCTGCCCGTGCAGGGAATAGAGGCGCAGCGCCTTATGGAGTTTCTCGTCGTTCGTGACCACGCACCCTCCCTCTGCGGTTGTCACGTTTTTTACCGCGTGAAAGGAGAATACGCACGGATTCTTTCCGTCCCCGAGCCGTTTCCCCCGGTACTCCGCGCCGATTGCGTGCGCGGCGTCCTCCACGACGAGAAGGTCGTGCCGTTTTGAGATCTCCCTGACCGCATCGAGGTCGACGGGGTGCCCGCCGAAATGGACGGGAATAACGGCACGGGTACGGGGGGTGACCTTGGAGGCAACCGCCTGCGGGGAGATCTGGAATCCGTCCTCTTCTACGTCCGCGAGCACCGGCTTCGCACTGGCGTGCAGTATCACGTTCACGGATGAAGCGAAGGTATAGGGGGTGGTAATGACCTCGTCTCCCTCACCGATACCGGCGATTTTGAGCGACAGGAACAGGCCGGCGGTCGCAGAGCTCAGGCAGTGGGCGAACCGGGCGCCAGTGAAGTCCGATATTCTATTCTCGAACTCTTCGCATACCCCGCCCCGGGTTATCCACCCGGATTTCAGCACGCCGGTGACTCGTGCTATCTCGGCGGAACCGATGTCCGGGGGAGAAAACGGCAACATCTCGCTTCGGACCGGATGTCCGCCATCTATTGCTGGTAGCTCCATTAAAAGACCTCTTTAGCGGCGCCTGCTGGCGGGAATATTCGGCCGATTAGTCGGTCCCCGGTGAATAATTCACCAGTTGCCGCATCGTTTCGCACATAGTGACGGTTCGGTTTTTATTCGAATTCGATTTTAAAAATCGAAAAAACCGTCGACGCATCGTCACCGTTGGACAGGAGTATCAACCGCCGGGAACTAATTGTTTTAGTTCGCCGAATAATGAACCGAAAATCATTATGAGTTCTCTGTAAAGGTATATACAACGGCATGATTCTCATAGTCATTTTTGTCCTCATTTTTCTCATAGGCTTCTCGCTCTTCGCGGCGGTGCTGGGAACTTCGTTTCTCGGCAAGCACGCCGGACGGGTTGTGAAGACGAGAAAAGGCAGGGTTTCGGAACGAAGTGTCTCCGAACGGGAAATCGCCGAGCGTTTCAAAGCGGAGTATAAAGAGGGGATCGTACAGACCGCGGGCGAGGGAGTAACAATACCGCCGGGCGAGCTCCAGCCGCCCGCCGCCGTGAGGTATGCGCAGCCGGTTCGCACGGGACGCGGGGGGATGTGGGTCCTCATATCACTCGGGATTGCGGCGGTGCTAGTGTTTTCCTTCCTCTTCGGATATCCCAAAGCGGCCCGATTCGTCACCGAGCCGAGGCTCGTATTCTGCGAGGGCGTGGACTACCTGACACAGAAACCCGAAAATCGCTCGAATACGTTCACGCGGGGAAACGTCACCCTCTTTCTTCGTTCGAGGAAGCCTCTCGGAATGATCAGCGCGACCGTGAAGATCACGAGGATAGGTAAAGAGGGTGTAGAGGAGTACGACAGAAGAACGATTCCCATACGGCCAGGCTGGACGTCCTTCTCTCTGAAAGCGCTGTTCGACAGGACAGGCACCTACGAGGTGGCGATTCTCGAAGAGGAAGGCGGGCTTATCGACAGGAGAGTGCTTTATATCGTTCCCGATTCCTACGCCTATAAACCGGTACCGAAATAGGGGAGTGGGGATTTAGCGGCATTATGCGTGTTCGCTGAATGACCTCCGATTAGAAGATAACAGCAATGGGTTGGTTTTTTCACATACCGCAATACACAAATCCAAACGTACTTGTCTAAGGTCTGCAGAGGTTCTTCCTTTGGCAAACCGCCCGTCGGATAGTCTGCCGTAACAGTAATATCGATTCCTACATTACACTACATCTGTGTAAGGTCTTTAGAATTCTTCTTATATTGAAATATTCGATCGTAATGTATTTCCCGCCGCTTCCCGTCTCAATAACGGAAGGAATATCCGTTGCCCTGCGATTGGAGTAGTATTCCGGACAATAAAAGCGGAAAGTCCCCGACCGGCGGCGTTTCAGTGGGTTCAGGGGAGGGTGAGTTTCGAGTACTCGCGGTCGAACCGGTCATAGACGATGTGTGTGCCGAGCGGGTCTTTCTTTTGTATACCGTCGACAATGAAGGCATAGGCATAGGAACCGGGAAGGATGTCCACCTCGCTCTCCCACAGGCCGCTTTCGTTGCGTTTCATAGGGAGCGAGTAGGGGTTCCAGTTGTTGAAATCCCCCACGAGATATACTTCTTGTGCGGTATCGTTTCTATAGTAGAAGACATAGCTGTTGCCGTGTACGTGAAGGGGGTTCTTATCGGCGATGACGATCGATGCGGGGACATCGAAGCAGGAGAGGGCCGTGCCCCCTGCATCGTATTGGATACAGTTGTTCAACGGGTCGTTGATCCAGATTCCGTCCACGAGAAAACGGTACCGGTACCTGCCGCCGGTAAGCACGATACCCTTCTTGCCCGTCTCCTCATAGAGAAATACGAACACACCGTGCCGGTTTTTAGTCATGTAGTATGATCGTTCCCAGTCGTTGAAGTCTCCGATTATCTTGACGTACCTGGGGGTCGTCTCGGAACGATAGGAAAAAAGGATACCGTCGTCGGTGACGATCGGCGGCTGCGGTTCCCGCAAATCCTTCGGACCTACCGCCGAAGCAGTGCTGGACACCGCCAGGAGAAAAAGAAGCGCGCCGATGAAACGATTAAAAGGACGGCAAGAACGATAAATAATATTTTTCATGGACAGTACTGGTTTATCGGATATTCACAAACATTATCGATATATTTCTCGTTCTGCTTTATTTCTTTTCCCTCTCCTCGTTGGCAGTGGCGGCCCGCCGGTTTAAATCGAAGAAGCGGCCCGAAAAAACAACGGCCTCTGAAAAAATGCCCGCTGGGCCGCTTTTTATGTATCCGCGCTCATTGCGCCGCAGCCGTTTGGGCTTCTCCGGCTTCCTGGTGTTCCTCCTCTTCCTCGCTGTAACGGTCGAGAAACCGTACCCCATGACAAACGATGCAGAGCTTTGAGTGCTGAGTGCCCTCCTTATCCTGCCACCGGTCCTGCTTGAGCCTGCCGTCTAAAAGCACCCTCCTTCCCTTTTTGAGATATTCGCCGCACCGCTCGGCGAGCTTCGACCAGACCGTGACGTCGACGAAGCATACCTCCTCCTGCCGCTCGTTCTGCCTGTAGTAGTCGTTGTTGTTAGCAATCGAGAAGCAGCAGAGTGCCGTCCCGTTCTGGGTGTACTTAAGATCCGGGTCGTCCGTCAGCCTACCCTCCATCACTATGAGATTGAAGTTTTTCATGCTCTCCTCCTTTTTTTTGCAATCAGACTCGTATAGTATTGAACAGAAAAAGCGGGGATTTTATTTCGTTTTTTTGGATATTTTTTAGTCAAACAGGATGGGTACGACCCTTTACGCTTAATCCGGCCGATTTTGATTTGATCCGTATGGAAGCAGTGAACTATTACGGCACACATAAAGAGCCGGAGTCGTTCGATTTAGGTGCAAAAATACAATGAAAGTACTAATTACCTATAATCATAGTTATAAATGATCATAATCTCTTTTAGCATGATATCTCGCATAGTGTCAAATAAACGGTGTGGGTGTCATTTGCAAGTGAAAACTCCTACGGAGTTTTCAAAAGCAATCTAAAAAAAGGACAATAAATGACTGTAGTAATAGATTACTTCGTCGATTGAGGCATAAAGTCTCGATTTGAGCCATAGGCGATTTTTACCTCCGGCAGTAAAGACAACATCGGATGATGTTGTCTTACGCCTCGTAATGACACAGTCATGATTACTATTCCCATAATTTATTGCAACTATTTTGGAGAAAAACTATTTTTTAAAATCAAACCGTGTCGGATCTTTACCTGTGAATTCTTGTCGATTCCCGATCGATCGCACGTGAAGTATCGGATCATTTCAAACGACATACAGGGAGACGGGAGCGTAGAAATTCGTTATATGATGCGAGGCAAAAAAGAGCGATCGGTAAAAGACCCCGGCGTTTCGTGCCTCTATTGGAGACGATTTGGAAGAATAAGGGCAACATAAAACTCATGAATCCGCATGGAAACATCCGGTACCAATGTATTTACGGAAGGCCTACTGAGAGCGTGTCGTCTATGGCGAGAGGCGGTACGTCGTTTGCATGCCGCGCATGATCCGTTTTAGCTATTACGATGTCGCCCGTGCGGCAGCTGAGGTCGCGCGCGATAGAAGGGCATTTCACCTTGAGCAGGAAGTAGATATTGCCCGGCGTTTCGGAAAGAGTCTCGTAGTTACCCTGACCTTTCGCGATGACGAGGTCCGCTTTCTCGAACGCTTTTCTGAACGGGCCGTCACACTCCTCGAGGATGGTTCCCGGCGCATCGCTCCCGTTTCCCATCACCGTAACCATGTCGGACAGCCCGGCCTGACGCGCATCGCTTAGGGTTGCGTCGTTGATTATCGGTACACCCCTCACACCGAGAATTACTCTTTCGTTGTGCCTGTCTATCTCCTCGATGAGAAGCCGGTCGAAAACGATCTCTCCGGCGTTGTCCGTGAGGTAGAGGATGCGGTCGGCCCGCTCGAGGTCAAGCCGCAGGTCCTCGGTGCGGTTGATGGTGATGGGTCGTTCGAGCGAGTCCTCGATGACTTCATTGAGAGATATATCGAAATCCGAGTTTAAGTGCCCGAAATCTATGACGTTCCCAGCGACTGCAAGTCGCGCCGCCGTCTGGAGCCTGTCTTCAGAAGCGGAGACGGCCTCGCGCAGCAGGGGCAGGAGATCGAGCGCCATTTTATTGTACCGGACCTTGAGCTCCTTGTAGGGGTCTTCCAGTTTCACGAGGTCGCGTACGATGCGGTGTATCTCCTTAACGATGTGAGGAGGAGTTTTATCGAAGGGGAGGTCGGAAAGCCTTCTCAATGATCGCCTTAATACTTCCTCCGTCGTCCTCTCATCCGCGGAGGCGAGCTGTGCCGCCTCGAGCGCTTGTCGTATAAAACACGGCAGGCACGAGAAATATGTGTTCATCAGCGTTCCTTTTTTTAGCGATGCAATGATTTCCGGCGTTTCGGATAAAGCCGAAACAGGCGAGGGATTATTTCCGTAACGGGCCGTGTATATGTGTTCCGGCCGGGGTAGATAAAAAGAAAAGCCTACTTGATGCCGAGCTTCTCGAAGAGGTCCTTGTAGCGCTCGTAATAAGAGGAGGCTGCGAACTCCTTGATCTTCTTTTGCGGAAGATTGCCGAGGAGCGTATCCATATATTTCAGGATGCCCGCAACTTCATCAAGCAGCGCGGAATCGACGCCGGGCTCCTCTTCCATCCTACTGAGCTCTTCTCCAGTGACCGTAACGACCTCTTCCCCCTCCAGGTCGATATCCTTGCTCAGTATTTCCTCATCCTCGGCGGTGAGCACGACTTCCTCGGAGGGTTCTTCCAAAGCTTCTTCCCCCTCGGGTTGAGACGGCTGAAACTCGTCCTCCGGCATCTCGATTTCTTCGTCTTCCAGATCGGGAAGCTCCAGGTCCTTTATCTCGTCTTCGATTCCTTCGATTCCCGCCTCGCGGAACGCCTCCTGGTCTTCCAGCACGAACCCTTCCAGTTTTTCGTCCCTTTCGCCCAAGACCGGCGCTTCGGTCAGGTCGATATCCTCGATGTCTTCCTCGATTCCCGGCTCGCCGAGCTCATCCTCACCGAGGTCGAGCTCGTCGAGATCGAGCTCTCCGATCTCTTCACCCTCGCCGAGGTCGAGCGGCCCCTCTTCGGACTCTGACGGTTGGGTACCCATGTCTTCCATCGAAATTTCTTCCGCCTCGGAACCCGGCATATCGATTTCGCCTTCCTGCTCCAGCTCCTCCTCGAGATCCTGGACGATCGTATCGACGTCTCCAACCTCGAGCTCGATGTCTTCGAGGTCCTTGGAGGAAAGCTCGTCTATTTCGCCGCTGATATCGAACTCGTCTTCGGGGCCGCTTCCCGTATCGCCCGCGCTTTCGAGGTCGATATCCTCCGTACCGCCGAGATCGAGGTCGTCGAGTCCCGGCTCACCGAGGTCGGAATCATCGAGGTCGATATCCTCCGTACCGCCGAGATCGAGGTCGTCGAGTCCCGGCTCGCCGCCTTCCGGTTCGGATACTTCTTCCGCGACCGCCTGCCCCTTCTTTTGCGTATCCGACACTATCTCGGCTTCGGATAAGATGCCGTCGAGCTCATCCATAGACAGGGCTATTGTTTCATCTTCGCTTTCAATGTCGAAAGGAGACTGCGTCTTTTCGTCGTCGATGTCGCCCATCTCTGCCCCCTCTTTTACCGGCTTCCCGCCTCCGGAAAATGAATACGCGGTTCAGTCACAGGAGAGTCCGCGGTCTCCGCCGACTTGCCCCCTCTTTTGCATCCACCATACCGACGAACCGTACTCTGAACCGGTATTTATAGATATAGTTATAATATAGCTACAAACCGGTGTATCCGAAAATTACATAATTCCCCGACAATCGTTACTCTATCGTAACATACTTCCTGATCTTTTCAAGCTTTTTCGGACCGATACCGTGGACGTTGATCAGTTCTTCCACGCTTCCGTATGCGCCGTTTTCCTCCCTGTACTCCACGATCCTGAGCGCGGTCTCCCTCCCGATTCCGGGAAGAAGAGTAAGCTCGCCTACGCCCGCACTGTTAACATCGATCTTTTCTACTTTATCGGCTGAAGTGGTAGTACCATTTACCGATTCGGTACCGATATTTTTCGTCTCGTAGCCCACATCTACGAAGTTTTCGTACCACCTGTATCGTCCAAGTGAGTGAAAAAGAAGGCCTGTGCCGAGTGCAATTATGATGAACAGTGCTGCGTATCTCTGTGTACCTGTCATCAGGACAAATGGTAGCGTGTATGGGGGCCTTTGTCAAAATTTTTTTCCTTGATTTTCCATGCCTATCACTTATTATTTTACTAGCCTATGCCAATAGAAACAAAGGGCGGTACTTCCGCTATCGTAGTAGGACTGAACACGGACAGAAGATCAGTCCTGAAGGACGAATCCTCGCTGGAGGAGCTCGAGCTTTTAGCCCGTACCGCAGGTTTCAGACCCATTATACAGCGGCTCTACCGAAAAGAGCGCATCGATCCCGCCAATTATCTCGGATGCGGCAAGGCACGCGACATCAGACTGATTACACGGGAAAACGATATCGAAGCGGTGATTCTCGATTTCGAGCTCTCCCCGGTTCAGATCAGGAACCTTAAGGATATCATAAAAAAGAGGATCGTTCCGCGTACAGAGCTCATCCTCGAAATTTTCGCACAGCGCGCGCGTACAAAAGAGGCGAAACTGCAGGTCGAGCTGGCGACGCTGATCTATTCTCTGCCGAGGCTCAGGCACATGTGGCCCCATCTCGGGAGGATTGCGGGAGGAATCGGTGCAAAGGGCCCGGGCGAGAAGCAGATCGAGATGGACAAGAGAAGAATAAGAAAGCGCATAGCCAAGATCAAGACGGAGCTCGTTTCTGTGAGCAAGCACCGGATGACCATGCGGAAGAACAGGCAGTCGAAGTTCAAGGCCGCGCTGGTGGGATATACGAACGCGGGCAAGTCTTCCGTGCTCAACGTTCTCTCCCACTCGTCCCTCTTTACGGAAAACAGGCTGTTCGCGACCCTCGACCCGGCGACGCGGGAGGTATGGCTCGGGGAAAATACCACCATGCTCGTAACCGATACCGTCGGTTTTATAAAGGACCTTCCACCGACACTAATCGATTCGTTCAGGTCGACGCTCGAGGAGGTGAAGGAGGCGGACCTGCTGCTCCATGCGGTGGACATATCGAACCACGACGCGCTGGAGCGCATACAGGCGGTCGATACTGTGCTGAAGGAGATAGGCGCGGCCGAAATACCGGTGCTCTATGTGTTCAATAAGGTCGACCTGCTTGAGCGCAGGGACACCAAAGCGCTTTTACTCAGCAGGTATGACGACCACGTCGTCATCTCGGCGAAGACGAAAGAGGGCATCGATACGATGAAGCATGTCCTCCTTCAACGGTACAAGGAGATGAAGGCCTTACATCTTGCCAGAGCCTGCGGCTCACCCTCCGTTTTACTCCAGCAGAACGAGATGTCTCCCGTCTAACGGCAACCGGCCCTCCCGAGGCTTGAAACGGGAAATGCCCGTGAAAGATCTCCATCCGGTCACTCTTGTCGAAACGGCGGCGCTTCTGCTGCCCGCGGCCACAGCCTGCGCCCTTTTGCCAAGGCTCGAACTCACGTGTGCGACGAACCTCATTGCGGCCTGTGGAGTGCTCTTTTTGTATGCCTCAGGGGCCGTGTTCCTTCTGTCGAAACGCCGGGCTCCCGGGACCGTCATGATTGTCGTCCTCGTCTTCGCACTGTCTTTTCTATATACGGAATCGAGGATACGGCCCGTACCCTTTCCTCAAGGGAGGACTCGGGTGACGCTGAAGCTCGTTTCGGACTCGAGTGTGAAGCGCGGGGGGCGTATGCTCCAGTACACGGCGCGCGTGGTGGCGGCGGACAAAACGGCGTATCCCGCTTCGGCCCGGGTGCTGTTCAATGTCGGTGTACCGAAAAACGTACCGAGGGGAAGTCTCGAACGCGGTGCGGTCGTGAAAACGGAGGGGGTGTTCGTTTTGCTCGACCCGGCTGAGTGGGACGGATACGCCCGGTATCTGCAGAGCCGGGGAATCCAGGCGGTCTTCGAGGGTCATGCGTCCGGTCTCACCATCGAGAGGGAAACCCGAAAACACGGTTTCTACGGCGTCTCGAACAGGCTGAAACGGTATATCACGGGTGTAAACCGCGCGCTTCTGTTCTTCCCGCAGAGCGATTTCGCGACCGCGCTCCTAACCGGAAACAGGGAAACAGTACCACCCGAGGTGATGGAGCGCTTCATACGAAGCGGGACCCTTCACATCCTCGCCGTTTCCGGCCTCCATGTCGGATTCATCGGCTTCTTCATATTCCTGCTGCTTCGTTCGGTAAGGCTCCCGACGGTTCTGATCTATGCGGCGGTGGGATGCGCCACCTTCTTCTACATGCTGTTTATCGGCGACTCGCCGTCCGTGAGGCGTGCCTCCCTCATGGTACTCTGCGGTACTGCGCTCTTCTTCTTCGACAGGGACAAAGACTATATAAACGTGCTCGCCCTCACCTTCGTCGTTTTGTGGGTGCTGAACCCGCTCGTTATCTTCGGGCCCGGTTTTCTGCTCTCATTTTCCGCAACTTTCGGCATCCTGTTCTTGGTTCCCCCGCTGAGAAGACTTCTTGCACGGACGGCGGTCTTTCGATTCAAGGCGGTCGACCATCTCGTATCGCTGCTTCTTGTTTCTTTTTCCGTTCAGCTCTATATTCTTCCGGTACTGCTCGCCTTTTTCGGCAGCTTTCCGTACGTCAATCTCCTTGCGAACGTCCCGATTGTACCCCTCGCCGGGCTGTCGCTCGCGCTCGAGATCTGCTACCTGCTTCTCTATCCGGTATTCATGCCGCTCGCCGTGCTTGCCGCGGAGAGCAATCTCGTCGTCGTCACCCTTATATTGAGGATCGCGTCTTTCTTCGCGGCCGCCCCGCCCATCGCCGTGGACGGATTTCCCCGGGCGGTCATCCCCATCTACTGGGTCGCGATCACCCTTCTTTTTTATCTGCTCTTTTGGAGACGTGAAACTATTGAGCGGGGGGACGCCGCCGCGGGCAGGGCTGTACGACGATGGTGACCTTCTCTGGGGGCATTCGGATTGCCCGGTTTTAAAGATCCGAAGGGTTTTCGCCGGCAACGATACGGTAATCGGCTCTTTGCGAATAGATTGCCGGTCGCTGATATATAGAGGGATGAATATTTCTAAATTAGGATCTTCTCCAATTTCGTTGCTGATATATGATTATCAATCACGCGAATTAGTAATAGGACAAAGGGTAAAAGCTCTTTAGTTTGCTTTCTTTTTGTCCCATTTCTGTATTTATACTAGAAAACCTCAATCTGTTTTATACAACGAATTTTAAAGTGCTATTGCCGTAATAACAGTATTCAATAAAATATTATATATGGATAATTACCAAGAACTGCAGCGTTCAAAGAACGCAGCGTATGGTCAATTACTCACTAAAAATTGATAACACCCCATCTGTGAAAAACAGTCGGAATATTTGTAAATCCGTGAAGATTTTCGAATTTACGAAAAAATCCGAGCGGTTGCTGCAAACGGTGACAAGGTTTTCGTGGCAGCGGACCGCCCGTAGGGTTTACGGGAAATGTAAATTTTGTATTCCGTAGAATGGGGGGTGAAGAAGCGCTGCACTAAGTACCGCTATTTGTAATATTCGGAGACGACGCCGCTGCATCTTTTACAGAGCTCGGGATGTTGCGGGTCTTTCCCGACGCTCTCCAGGTACCGCCAGCAGCGGCTGCACTTCTTGTGCGCCGCTCTTTCTACCGCGACGTCGACGACCTCTCCTTTGAACGCGCCTTCCGGAACCCGGTTTTTCTCGTACAGAGAGACCTCGGAGACGACGAAGAGGGGGGCGAGCTCTTTTATGTTTCTCGACAGCACGGCATGGGTGTCGCCGTCCGCGTAGACGGCGACCGTGGATTCCAGCGAGTGTCCTATGATCTTTTGCTCCCTGAGAGCCTCGATCGGTTTGAGCACGTCCCGCCGTACCTCGATGAGCGTCTTCCAGACAGAGGCGAGGGAAGGATCCTCCCATGATTCGTCGGATACGGGGAAATCTTCGAGGTGGATGCTCTGTTCGGCGGTAACACCGGCCGGGATGTAGACCTCGTCCTTCAGCGCGGTGTACGCTTCTTCCGAGGTAAACGAAAGGATCGGAGCGAGAAACCGGAGGAGCACGGAGAGCACCATATGGACGGCGGTCTGCGCAGACCTCCTCTTTTTTGTCGGGCCGGAGCAGTAGAGCCTGTCTTTCGTAATATCGAGGTAGAACGAAGAGAGGTCGATGTTGCAGAATCCCGTGGTCTCCTGCACGATCGTGTGGAACTGCCATGAGTCGTAAGCGCCGCGCACCTTTTTTTTGAACTCCTGCAACCTTTGAAGGAGCCAGCGGTCGATCGGCTCCATCTTTTCGGGCTCCACGGTATCCCTTTTCGGGTCGAAGCCTGCGAGGTTGCCGAGCATGAAACGTATCGTGTTCCTGATCTTGCGGTAGGCGTCGACGAGCTGGACGAGGATCTCCGGAGAGACCCTGACGTCCACGGAGTAGTCGGAGGAGACGACCCACAGCCTGAGTATGTCGGCGCCGTACTTATTGATCACCTCCTCCGGGTCGACCGTGTTGCCGAGCGACTTGCTCATCTTCTTGCCCTCGCCGTCCACGGTGAACCCGTGGGTGAGCACGTTTCGATAGGGGGCTCTCCCGCGGGCGGAAACGGCGGTGAGGAGGGAAGACTGGAACCACCCGCGGTGCTGGTCGGAGCCTTCGAGGTACAGGTCCGCGGGCCACCTAAGACCAGGCCTGGTTTCGAGCACCGCGGCGTGCGAAGTCCCGGAATCGAACCATACGTCCATGATATCCTTTTCCTTCGTGAAGCGGGATCCCTCGCAGTGCGGGCACAAGAACCCGTCAGGCAGGATCTCCTCTGCACTTTTTTTCCACCAGCTGTCGGAGCCCTCTTTTGAAAAGAGCGCTTCGACGACTGCAAGCGTTTCATCGTTGATGATCTCTTTTCCGCATTCGGAGCAGTAGAAGATGGGAAGCGGGACGCCCCAGATACGCTGGCGCGAGATGCACCAGTCGGAACGGTTTTCCACCATCGACTTGATACGGTTGATGCTCGAGGAGGGGTACCATGACACTTCGTCGATGGAACGGATCGCGTCTTCCCTGAAACCGTCTATCGAGGTAAACCACTGCTCCGTCGCCCTGAAGATGACGGGGTTCTTGCAGCGCCAGCAGTGCGGATAGCTGTGCGTGAGCTCGCCCGTGCCGAGCAGTGCGCCGATTTCGTCGAGGTACCCGATGATATCACGGTTCGCATCGTGACAGAAAAGGCCTTCGAACTTCGGCACCTCGGCGGTGAACCGGCCGAGGTTGTCGAGGGGGGACACGACGTCGAGACCGAACTTCACCCCCGTTTCGTAGTCCTCGAGACCGTGGCCCGGCGCGGTATGGACGATGCCGGTGCCGGTTTCGAGCGTCACGTAGTCGGCGAACACCACGGGCGAATCGCGATCGATCCACGGGTGCCGAAGCACGACCCCCTCGAGGTCCGTCCCCTTGTAGACGGCCACCGTTTTGTCGACCGTTATGCCCGTACGGGCGGAGAAATCCTTTAAAAGCTCCGTGGCGACTAGGTAGCGTTCGTCCCCGCTTTCGAACAGCGTGTAGCTGAAATCGGGATGCAGCGCGCAGCCGGTGTTGCCCGGGATCGTCCACGGGGTGGTCGTCCATATGACGACGCCGGCGTCCTTCATCTCGTCGTAGCGAGCAAACCCGTCCTTCACCCGGAAGCGGACGTAGATGGAAGGCGAAGTGTGGTCTTGATATTCGACCTCCGCGTCCGCAAGCGCGGTTACACAGGAGGTGCACCAGTATACCGGTTTCAGCCCCTTGTAGATATAGCGCTTTTTCGCCATCTCGCCGAAGATCTCGATCTGCTTGGCCTCATACGCCGGGAGGAAGGTGATGTAGGGGTCGTCCCATGCGCCGAGCACCCCTAGCCTTTTGAACTGCGCGGTCATCGTTTTTATATAGCGGGAGGTGAACTCCTTGCACTTATTCCGGAATTCAATCGGCGAAAGCTGGTCTCGGTTCAGCTTTTGTGTCTTGATCACCTCGGTCTCGATCGGCAGCCCGTGGGTGTCCCACCCGGGAACGTATGGAGAGAAGTGACCGGTCATCGCCTTGAACTTCACAATGAAGTCCTTCAGCACCTTGTTGTACGCGGTGCCGATATGTATCTTGCCGTTCGCATATGGCGGCCCGTCGTGGAGAATGAACACCTCGCCGTCCTTGCGTTTCTTCAGTATCTTTTCGTATATCTTCTCCTTCTCCCATTTCTCGAGAATAACGGGCTCTTTCTTCGTGAGTCCCGCCCGCATGGGAAAGCCCGTTTTCGGGAGAAAGAGAGTATCGTCATAGGACATCCGCGGCCACCTGACTTTGATAAGAGTTTAGCGAATAATAATTTATCGGCACATGACAGTCAAACGTTATTTTGGCGAGGCCCGGCGTTGCATTGTTAAATAAAAAACGGGAAATTATTCGTGTTTGATATTGAATTATTCCCGTGGTGTGGTAAATTAATGATAGAGAAGACATACGTTATTAGCATACCGTTTTACTACCTTATACCAGAAGGAGCAGTACCATGCGCCGGAAAGTATTTGTTTCAGCCCTCTCACTCACTGCTCTCATCAGCATAGGAATACTACTCATGTCCTGCAGCGCGGGGGCGATACGAGAGCTCATAGAAGAAGCCGTCGGATTCTTCGACGCGAACATAAAGCCGGGAACGCCCGTCCCTCTCGCACCCGGAGACGGGGACGACCTGTACACCGGCGCCGTGTCCCGGGACGTGACCTTCACGTGGGAGAAATCGAACAACGCGATCAACTACGAGATACAGGTGTCGACTTCCGATGCTTTTTCATCGACGGTGTATTCGGAGCCGGCGACGACGCTCACCATGTCGTCCACCTCCCTTGTCACCGGAGTCAGCAGCGCCAGCTCCTACTATTGGCGGGTGAGGGCGCAGGGGGCGAGCACCCTGTACAGCAACTGGTCCGCTGTGCGACGGGTGAATATTAATTACAGCGACACCGCCGTTTCACCGCCCGAGCTCATCGCTCCGGGCATGGGGGACGAGCTTCTGCCGGGGGCGGTGACCTTCTCCTGGAAAGGGGTTGAGGGCGCGGTCGCGTATCACGTGCAGCTGTCCGCGTCGAGCACGTTCGCATCGTTCCTCGAGGATGAAGTTTTGCCTTATGACGAAACGACGTACGAGTCGTCCTCGCTCTCGGACGGCAAGTATTACTGGCGGGTCGCCGCATCGGACGGTTTGAACTGGAGCGACTGGTCCACCACCTACACGTTCGCGGTTGCGACGCAGATCGGCGTTCCCAGGCTCTACTCCCCGAAATACGGGGAGACGCTCACGACAAACAAGCCCTCGTTTACATGGTCGAAGGTGACCGGGGCGGAGGCCTACGAGATATGGGTCGCGTCGGACGAGAAGTTCCAGAACCTCATAATAAAGGACAGGACAAAGGATACGACCTACGAGTCGGAAGTAACGTTCCCGAACGGGAAATACCTCTGGATGGTCCGGGCGCAGGCGTTCAACGGCGAGTGGGGCGAGTGGTCGAAGTACTACGTGTTCGCAGTGGAGTACACGGCCGGTTCACTCGATCCTCCAAAGCCGATAGCGCCGGAGTACGGGCAGAAGTTCGTACCTGGGGAGATCGAGTTTCTCTGGAGTGAGGTGACCGGCGCGACGGGGTACGCGATCGTGATCGCAGCGGATCCGCTCTTTCTGAGGGTGATCGAGGAGACCAAGACGAAGAGCCCCGCCTTTGCAATGAAGTTCGAAAAGTACGCCGAGTACTTCTGGAAGGTATTTGCATTCAATGATACCCTCAAAAGCCCCTGGTCCAAGGTGTTCACATTCTCCGTGGGGTACATCGGCAGCCCGACCCTCTACGCGCCGGTCGGGGAGGTGGTGACCACAAAGACGCCGAAGTTCTCGTGGTCGTCTGTCGGGGGGGCGGCCGGGTACCTTATCCAGGTGGCGGGAGACGAGTCGTTCGCCTCACCCGTCATCAAGGCGGAGGTCGGAACGAACGCCTATACGCCGCCGGAGGTTCCTGGTTTGTCGAACGGCACCTACTACTGGCGGGTGATGGCGAAGGACGGCGCCGGTACCTGGGGGAAGTGGTCGGAGATCGCGAAGTTCAAGATCGATGCGACCCAGCCGGTTCCGAAACCACCGACGCTTATATCGCCTTCAGGCGGCGCGATACTGGGCAGCCTGACCGTTAATTTCGACTGGAGCGATTCTATAGATCCGGATGCGACGAGCTATACGCTTCAGGCGTCCCGTTACTCGACCTTCTCCGTCATCCTGCTCGCGAAAACGGTAGCGACGTCTTATCTTAACGAGGTGCTATTCAAGGAGGAGGGCACCTACTACTGGCGGGTGTGCGCGAACAACGCGGGCGGCTCGAGCTCTTACTCGACGAGCAAGTTCTCCATCAAGACTGTGACCTACCCCGACCCGCCGAAGCTCATGAGCCCGATCAACGGTGCGGTCGCAGGAAACCCTGTTTCATTCGTATGGGACGATATGGGCATGGAGTCTTATGCGGTCGAGGTGGCGGTCGACAAGTATTTCGAGAAGCTCGTGGCAAAGGGCGAGATAACCTCAGTAAGCACCTGCACCGAGGAACAGCTCGAGAGGGAAACGATACCGCTTAAGGACGGCGTGTACTGGTGGCGGGTCTACTCCTACAACGGGACCTACTACAGCAAGCCGTCCGAGCCGTCCTACTTCACAAAGGACTCCTCTACATTGGATGACAATCTTCTCATGAACGGCGGGTTCGAGAAAGAGGAGAGCTTCGCGGAGAAGCACATCATCTACAATCCCAAGCTTATAGAGACGAACTTCCCGCAGAACGGGGACAGGCCGATCAAGCCCGTAACGATTTTGGAGAAGGATTACGCGCTCGACACGTATTGGTACCGGTACCTTCATGAGGAGAAATATGCCGCGTGCAAGAGTATAACCTATACGGACGCGGTGCACGGAGACGACTACGGGCTCCTCGTGGCGGTCACGGCCTCAGGCTCGGAAATCCCCTTCGGTGGGTACTACGAGCAGGTCGTAAAAGTTGCGGATCAGGTGAGCATAGACGGCTACTTCAAGGAGATATCCCGCGACGGATACGGGGCGACCGGAATCCAGTTCGAGTGGCTGGAGGGGGGAGTAACCAGGCTCGTGTACCGGGTGTTTGTCGACTATACCGAGGGATCGCCGATGGAGGCGTTCGGCTGGGGCGAGGGGTGGTTGTATAATAAACAAACCGATATATGGTACTATAACGAGCGGAATAACGCAAAGGATGGGGACGTGTGGCACTCTCCCGCGCAACACACCCTGAATAATCTTATCACCAACACGAGTCCGGATGCGGGTGCGCAGGAGCTGATGGAGGCGATACTGGAAGGCAAGGTAGTGGTGGACAGCATCCGCGTGCGGCTCTTAGTGGCGCCGATCGGCACGTCCACCCTGGTAGGCGGGTTCGACGACATTTGGGTGGAATACGAGTAAATTAACCGCTTCGAATGAGCGATAACAAGGGGGAGGGGAACCTCCCCCTTTTTTTATTTCCTCCCAACGCATACTAGCCCTGCAACGACACCTATTATTCGAAGCGCGTTCCGGATAAATAGCAGTTGTTTTTCTGTACTTATCGACGTATTGATATTTATAATATAATGGAGTGTATGCTGTAATATCTTCAAATACTGATACTGGGTATAAATAAGAGTTTAGAAGGCGATTGATTTGATACAAAAAAAAGTTAAGACACGCAGCTTGAAGGACACTTCATCCGATACGGATGATCTGGCGTACTGGCTGTCGAAATCCTCGAAAGAACGCATCGAGGCTGTTGACTACCTCAGAAGGCAGCGGCATGGAAGCACAGCAAGACTTCAAAGAACTGCTCGAGTTATTCAACGAACACCACGTTGAATATATGATCATCGGAGGGTATGCATTGGCATTCCATGAAGCGCCGCGCTATACCGGCGTTATGGATATCTACATCAATCCCGAAAATAGTAATGCAGAGTGCGTTATGGAGGCGCTGGAGGAGTTCGGTTTCGGTCGGTCGGATTAAGGACCGAGGATTTTATGCACCAGGAAAAAATCATACAGCTCGGTGTTCCCCGGTCAGGATCGATATTATTACCTCTATAACGGGAGTATCATGGCAGGATGCTTCTTTGGTAAAAGTAAAATGCCGTTATGGTGATATAGAAGTTTACTATATCGGACGGGACCAGTTCATATCGAACAAGAAAGCCGCCGGAAGAAGGCAAGATATCGCCGATCTGGAATTACTCGGGGCGGAATGATTGTTTATACGCTCACCCGGTTTCTTCCCGCCTCCTTCGATCTGTAGAGCGCCTGATCGGCCTTTTGCCTGAGGGTCTTCAGGTCGCGCGCGCTTTCCGGGTATGATGCAATTCCCTGGCTCGTCGTAATTTTTTCCATCGAGCCGCCTTTGCCCTTCAAGACGTCAAGGCCTTCGACCTCACGACAGATCTTCCATGACGTATTTTCCGCCTCTTTTGGGCCCGTTTGCGGCATGACGACGCAGAACTCGTCCCCGCCGTAGCGGGCGATAATGTCTTTCTCTTTCAGGTTTTTCTTGAAAACCTCGACCACGGCGAGGATCACCCGGTCTCCCGTCTCATGGCCGTACTGCTTGTTTATTTCCCTGAAAAAGTCGAGGTCTACCATGATGAGGCAGAACGGCGTTTTCTTGTCTTTTGAAGATTTGAATAGATCCTCAAGAGTATGCTCGAGGAAGTGCCTGTTGTAGACGCCGGTAAGCTCGTCGGTTATCGCCCTCTTTCTCGCCTTCTCCCCCCATCGAACGAGGTCCGAGAGGAATTCGCTCGTGTGCTGAAACCGTTCCGTGGTGGCATTCGACATCCGGTACATGATTTTTATCGACGTTTCGGGCGAGCGTTCCATGATCTCGAAGAAGTCATTTACGTGGAGAGAATACAGGCCGCTTCTCTCTTTCGCGACGCACGTTGCCGACCTGGGAGCGTTTTCGAATATCGACATTTCGCCGAAAAAATCGCCCTTCGAAAACTCCCTGAGCTCCCTCTGTTTTCCGTCGGAAAGCCCTATGGTAATCGCCACTTTACCCGATTTTACGATGAAGAGCTCCTTTCCCTCGTCACCCTCCCTGAACAGAATCTCTCCCGCCGGAATATCGATGAGCTTGAAATGCTTTCGAATGAGGGAGATTTCATCATCCGCGAGCAGGGAGAAGATGCCCACATGATTAAGCCAGTCATCGACGGGTGTTTCTTTTCGCATTAATACCGTTCCCCCCGCTTTTTTGGATTTCGATCATCCTGTCGAACGCCTCCTGAATGAGCGCTTTGCTCTCGGATGCATCGACCGGACATGTGGAGACGCCAATGCTTACCGTCAGCGTATCTTTTTTTCCCTCAGTCAAGTACCCCGTATCGAGCCGCCCGAAGGCGGACAGAATTTTACGAGCAATCTCGAATGCCCGCTCCCGGCCGGTGTCGGGGAGAATGACGACGAACTCGTCTCCCCTGTACCTCGCCGCGATGTCGTCGCTCCGTACGGAACTCTTTATCGTGTCGGCGATCAATTCGAGAAAACGGTCTCCCGTCTCATGGCCGAACGTGTCGTTGATATCCTTGAAGTTGTCCGGTTTTATCATAACCACGCTCGTATCGCCCTTGTATTCGTTGAGCTGGGAATGGAAATCCTCGTCGATGAATGTACGGTTCAAGAGTCCGGTGAGCTTGTCGGTGACGAGCTGGAGCCTCAACCCCTGCACCCAGGGGGCTTTCTCGGAGATGAGCCTGTTCGTCGAGCGGATCCTTCCGGCGATGAGAGCGAGAAGATCATGCAGCACGACCGCAAATATTTTCGGGTATCTGTTCAAGACCTTTCTGAACTCCATCCCCTTCATCGGAAATATAAGCAGAGTCGTATCCTCGACCGCGACGGCGCTGTTTTTTCTCGGCGTTTTATCGAGAAGCTCGAGCTCCCCGAAGCTCTCGCCTGCGACGAACCGCGCCAGGTCCTCCTTTGAGCCGTCTTTCTCTTCCCTGCTTATGAGTATCCCGCCTTTTTTTATTATCAGAATTTCCTCTCTATGGCTTCCCTTCCCGTAAATCGGCTCACCCTTGCGGAATGTATAGTATCGGCTCAGCCCGGCAATGGCTTTCAGCTCCTTTTCTTCGAGATTTGAGAAAATGCTCACATTTTTGAGAAGATCGGTTTTAGAGGCCATCCGGTTATCTCCAGACCGTCAAACGGTTTAAAAGCGGTCCTTTTATCTATTGCTGCTATTAATATAGTATCATGCACAGCATTTCAAAAACCTTTATACACCGTTTTTGATTAATTCCACTCTGTTTTTATAACAAACAATATTCTTGATATAATTCTGCCGGACATTAATGTTTACTATATCCTAAAGATAGATATATATCGAATCGAAATCATAGGGCTATACGTTCATAAGAGGGCTAAAACCCCTAGACTTTAGGTTAGAGGGAGTTTTTTAAAATCCCGAGAGTTTGGTTTAAAGGGGGTTGAAAACTCCGAAAGTCCTGGTTAGAAAGGGAAAACCCCGAAAGTTCGGGTTAGAGAGGGGTTTTTTAAAATCCCGGGAACTCGAGTTAGAGGGGTAAAACCCCTCAAGTCCTGGTTAGGAGGGGATTTTTTATGGAAAAGCGGGAGATGCTGGGAATTGTCTCGCGTATCATCGACGAGGCGAAAGCGGCGGTTTTCGCAACGATCGACGAGAAAGGCATGCCGCAGACGAGGTGGATGACCCCCGCGCTCCTGCACGGACGAGAGGGCGCGGTCTATGCGGTCGCGTACAGGACCTCGCGAAAGGTGCACCACCTGGGGGCGAACCCTCACGCGCAGTGGATTTTTTCATCCCCCGCGCTGGACCGGATCGTTGTAATAGACGGCAGTGTCAATGTCGTGGATAACCCCTCCATACGCTCTGAAGTGCTCGAAGCGGTGGGGGAGCGCCTGCGCGCTTTCTTCAAGATGTACGACGACGAGCGGGACCTTCTCGTGATCGAGACTGTGATGGAGCGGGCCCAGTACTACCTTCCGATGAAGGGAATGAAGGAGACGGTGACCTTCGAATAGGAGAAACCGGTGGAAAAGAAGGAGATGAAAACGCTTCTTCGAAAGATGCTTCTCATCAGGCGCTTCGAGGAGAAGGCGGCACAGATGTACGGACTCCGCAAGATCGGGGGATTCTGTCACCTCTACATCGGCCAGGAGGCGGTTGCGGTCGGCGCGATCTCGGCATTGGACCTCGAAAAAGACTACGTGGTCACGGCTTACCGGGACCACGGGCATGCGCTCGCCTGCGGTATCTCTCCCGACGCGGTGATGGCGGAACTCTTCGGAAAACGCACCGGGTGCTCGAAGGGCAAGGGAGGGTCGATGCACCTATTCGACGCGGGGCTCCACATGCTCGGAGGAAACGGAATCGTGGGAGCCCATATCCCGGTCGCAACCGGCGTGGGGCTTTCGATAAGGAATAAAAACGAGGACGGCGTGGTGCTCTGCTTCTTCGGGGACGGCGCCATTCACCAGGGGTCGTTCCACGAGAGCCTCAATATGGCGAAGATCTGGGGCCTTCCCGTGATCTACATCTGCGAGAACAACCAGTATGGGATGGGGACCGACTTCAAGCGGGTCTCCTCCGTCACCGACTTTTCCGTGATGGGGGCGTCCTACGGAATAGCCGGGAAACAGGTAAAAGGCATGGATGCGATCGAGGTGCACGAAACGATTCGAAAGGCGGTCTCGAGCATCAGGAAGGAAAAAAAGCCTCTTTTCTTCGAGATAAAGACCTACCGCTACAAGGGTCACTCCATGAGCGACCCCGCGAAATACCGCACGAAGGAGGAGCTCGAGGAATACAAACGCCAGGATCCGATCCTGCTCTTGAAGGAGAGGCTCATAGAGGACAAGTCGCTTTCGGAAGAGGGGTACAAGGCGATGGACGGCGAGTGCAAATCGGCCTGCGACGCATCGGTGAAGTTCGCGGAAGAAAGTCCAAAACCGGGTTTTAACGAGCTCTATACGGACATATACGCGTGAGGGGGTGAGTGGATGCCTGTCATAACGGTTCGTGAAGCGCTGCGGTCCGCGATGGACGAGGAGATGGCGCGCGACGAGCATGTGATACTCATGGGAGAGGAGGTCGCGCAGTACGACGGCGCGTACAAGGTGAGCCAGGGCCTCTTGGACAAGTACGGGGAAGAGAGGGTGATAGACACCCCCATCTCGGAGGAGGGGTTCACGGGTGTGGGTATAGGCGCCGCGATCGCGGGTCTTCGGCCGATCGTCGAATGGATGACCTTGAACTTCTCGATCCAGGCGATGGACCAGGTCATCAACAACGCGGCCAAGATGCGCTATATGTCGGGAGGGCAGCTTTCCGTACCGATCGTGTTCAGGGGGCCGAACGGACCCGCGGAATACCTCGCGTCCCAGCATTCCCAGGCCCTGCAGGCGATCTACGCCCATGTACCCGGTCTCAAGGTGGCGGCGCCGTCCACGCCGTACGATGCAAAGGGTCTTCTGAAGACCGCGGTGCGCGACCCCGACCCGGTGGTCTTCCTCGAGTCGGAGCTCATGTACGGGTGGAAGGGCGAGGTGCCGGAGGAGGAGTACCTCGTAGGGTTCGGACAGGCGGCAAAGAGACGCGAGGGGAAGGACGTCACGATCGTATCGTTCGGCAAGGCAATGAAGACTGTCTTCGATGCCGTGCTTCTCCTCGAAAAGAAGGGGTTCGACGTCGAGGTGATCGACCTCCGCACGATTCGCCCCTTCGACTGGGAGATGGTGTACGGATCGGTGCGGAAAACGAACCGGATCGTGATCGTCGACGAGGCGTGGCCTGTCGCGAGTGTGGGCTCGTATATCGGGTGGGCGGTCGCGAATGAATGCTTCGACTGGCTCGACGCCCCCCCTCAAGTAGTCACCATGGAGGATGTGCCGATGCCGTACAATCACGCGCTCGAGCTTTCCGCCCAACCTTCCGCGGAGAAAATAGAGAAGGCGGTAAAAAGGGTGGTGTACGAGTAGCGGCCGGTTTTTTGGAATATTCGGCAGTAGAAACAATGCAGGACGGGTTCGTATTGTTTGAAGCATTCGCTGCGGTTTATGGCCGAAGAACGGTGCTCAAAACATCTCCATGTCGAGAAACGGGGAATCGTTGTATCCATTGCGATTACAATGCGGCAGAAAACATGAAGCGGTCGATAGTACCGCCCGACGGTAGCTGCTCGAAAGTGTTTTGATATAACATGAATCGTGACCATTCCGGCTGGATGAAACGGGGGTATCCGGGCGACCGCCGACGGATGAAAAAGAAGTGGGTATACCGCAGGGTAAGGCTGGGAAAAACGATTTCCTAATAAGAGAGGAGAACCGGCATGGCCGAAGAGGTACTGATGCTCGCGCTTTCACCCACGATGGAGTCCGGGACTATCTTGAAGTGGCATAAGCGTGAGGGTGACCCGATAAAAAACGGCGATGTGCTCTGCGAGGTTGAAACGGACAAGGCGACGATGGAGTACGAATCGCAGAACGAGGGCACGCTCTTGAAGATCCTCGTGCCGGAGGGCGGGCAGGCCGAGGTGGGCCGGACGATCGCCGTGTCGGGAGAGAAGGGCGAAGACGTCACGCATCTCATTGAAAGAGAACCGGAAGCGAAACCGGATTCCAAACCGCCGGCTTTAAGTCCGACGGCTGAAACGGTGTCCGATGAAATCCCCGAAAAACAGGCCGGGTTGCGTGAGCAGGCTGCGGAAAAGAAGCCTCCCGTGAAACCTGAAAAAAAAGAGGGAGATAAAGCGGCCGAAGAGAGGCTCCCGGAAGGGGTGAAGGCGTCTCCTCTTGCACGAAAGCTCGCCCAAGAAGAGGGGATCGATCTCGAGGATATCGAGGGGAGCGGGCCGGGAGGACGGATAATAAAGCGGGACCTCGACCGGCAGTCCGTCTCGCGGACAGAAGAAAGAAGGGGAGGCAATCGGGAAATACAGGTCTCGGCGAAACGCCGGGTGATAGCCCGGAGGCTTTCGGAATCGAAATATTCCGCCCCTCACTACTACCTTACCGCGGTCGCCGACGCGGGGAGGCTCGTTTCCGCAAGAAAATCGCTGAACCATCGTATGGAAAAAAAGATATCGTTCAACGCGTTTCTCATACGGCTGGCCGCCGAAGCGCTGAAAAACCACCCTATGGTGAACGCGAGCTTTTTAGGCGATACCATTCTCCAGTTCGGATCGGCCGATATCGGCCTGGCGGTGGCCCAGCCGGACGGGCTCATAGCACCGGTGGTCCGCGATTGCTGGAACAAGGGGATACTCCGCATCGACGATGAGCTGAAAGATCTCGTGGAGCGGGCGCAGAAGGGGAGGCTGAAACCGGAGGAGTTCACAGGCGCGACATTCACGATATCCAATCTCGGTTCTTTCGGAATATACGAGTTTACCGCAATAATCAATCCGCCTGGATCGGCGATCCTCGCGGTGGGGGAGATACGGCGGGAGGCGTACGAGCCCGAACCGGGCGGAGTCGGATTCCGGTCCGTCATGCATCTCACTCTTTCCTGCGATCACCGGGTGATCGACGGCGCGGTCGGCGCGCGTTTTTTGAAATCGCTCGTGGATATGATAGAGGATCCGATCACGGCGCTTCTGTGAGCGGCGCTCGTGCGTGCGGCGTTTCATTTTTATGGGATACCGGGTCGGCCGTGCGTCGAGAATGTATACAACCGGCTCAAAATTATCATAATGGATAACGGAAAGCACGATTAGTCTATCAAGAACCGGTTTCTGTATAGAGCGTCGTAACGGTAACGAGGAATTATCCGGATTCCTTATCCCGCCTCTTTACGGTCTCGATACAACGACGATTTCCATTACGTACGAGCCCGTCGATTTAT
The DNA here is from genome assembly GCA_016934265.1 of Spirochaetota bacterium. GTDB lineage: Bacteria > Spirochaetota > B62-G9 > B62-G9 > DRHN01 > JAFGTF01. The sequence goes on along the minus strand of JAFGTF010000041.1, from coordinate 32,247 downwards.
TTTATCTATTTTATCGATATGTACAGTTAATTATTTGACAATGCGTGACCGTGTTATTATTTTTTTCAAGGATTTTACCTCACTACCAAGGAGCGGATATGCCACTCAAGAATGTCGCAGTCGAAGCAAGTATCAAAGACGGTTTCACCATAGAAACCAAGGCGCGGAGCCATACTCTCTACATCGACCAGCCCGAGGCAGGCGGCGGTAAAGATGCTGGCCCCACGCCGCTCGAATACCTTTTCTTTTCGCTCGCCGGATGCATCGCTACTATCGGCAAGATCATGGCGAAGCAGAGGGGAATAGACCTGAGGGGTATGGACGTCAAGGTCGAGGGGAACCTCGATACCGCGATACTGATGGGCAAGTCGAATGACGGAAGGCCAGGGTTCAGGGACATCAAGGTCATCGCGAAGATCGACGCGGATATGACGAGAGAGGAAAAGGAAAAATTCTTGGAGGAGATCGACGAACGATGCCCCATCTCCGACAACGTCAAGAACACGACCCCCTGTACGTTCGAGGTCGAGTAAGAATCGGCCGTCATATTGGCCCGGTGCGCCGGCACCGGGTTTTTTTATCCTTCGGGATACGGGAAGGCGGGTCATGACTGGAAAACCGATGCCGTGCGGCTCGTTTCGGATTATATTTTTATGAATAGTATCGATAGAGGAGTGTTTATATGGATGGATATGACTATGACGTGGTGATCATCGGCGCGGGCCCCGGAGGGTACGTTGCGGGAATCAGGGCGTCGCAGCTCGGGATGTCCGCGGCGGTCATCGAGAAAGACAAGCCGGGCGGCGTATGTCTCAATATAGGGTGCATTCCCTCGAAGTCTCTCATACACCAGGCGGATCTGTTCCGCTCCACCGGGGCGCTCGAAACGATGGGCGTTAAGGTCGACAAGTCCGGGTTCGATTACAGGTCCGTGTTCATCAAGTCGCGGCGCTCTGCAGAGGTTCTCTCAAAAGGCGTCAACTTCCTTCTGAAGAAGAACAAGGTCGAGCTCATCATGGAAACCGCGAAGATAGCGGGGCCGCACGAGGTGGCCTTGAGCAGCGGGAAGACGGTAACGGGGAGCTACATCATCTGTGCGACAGGATCGCGCCCCAAGGTGATACCCGGTTTCGAATTCGACGGGGAAACGGTGCTCTCGTCGGACGACGTGCTGATGATGACCGAGCTGCCGAAGAGCATGATCATACTCGGCGGCGGCTTCATCGGCGTGGAGTGCGCCTATATCATGCACTCCTTCGGCGTGGAGGTGACCATCGTCGAGCTTTTAGGATCCCTGCTCCCCCTTGAGGACGGGGAGGTTACCACGGTACTGCAGCGCGACTATAAGAAGCGGGGCATCGCGGTCTTTACCTCGACAAAAGCGGTCTCGATGAAGAAGAAGACCGGTGGGGTGGCCGTAACGCTCGAGGGCGGAGACGGAAAAAAGTTCACGGTCGAGGTGGAAAAGCTTGTTGTCGCGGTAGGAAGGTCGCCCAATACCGAGGATATCGGACTCGAGAGTGTGGGTATAGAGACGGACAGGGGGTTCATACCGGTCGGCGACTACTGCGTGACGAAGGTTCCGTCGATCTACGCGGTCGGCGACGTCGTTCCGACAAAAGCACTCGCTCACGTCGCCTCGAAGGAGGGGGAGATCGCGGTGGAGCACATGGCCGGAAAAGACCCCATCGCTAGGGTAGACCCGCTCGTCGTGCCCTCCGCCGCGTACTGCGAGCCCCAGGTCGCGAGCTTCGGACGTACCGAGGAGCAGCTTAAACAGGAGGGGATTGCGTATAAGAAGTCCACCTTCCCCTACCGCGGGGCGGGAAAGTCCGTGGTGCTGGAGCGCACGGAGGGTCTCATCAAGCTGCTCTGCGATCCGCAGACGGGCGAGATCCTCGGGGCTCATATCGTCGGTGTCGACGCGACTGAGCTCATCCATGAAATATTGCTTGCCAAGACCGCGGAGCTTTTACCGAAAGACATTGCAGAGATGATCCACGCGCACCCGACGCTCTCCGAGGCGGTGATGGAGGCTATGCGGGCCGCGGAGGGATGGGCGATACACGCCTGAGCGTGTCCTTTTTTGCAGGACACGGCAGGTCGTGTTTTCTTGATCCGGGGTGGCGGCATCCGCGCCAAAGTCGCAAAGGGTACGAGACGGCGTGTGCGCGCCGTCCGTCTCCTTGCGGCCTGAAACCGGACGGCGTTCGTTATTGGCGAAGCGAATACTCAAAACCTTTCTTCTGTAAAAAGCCTTCATGCTCGAGATGCAGCAGCACCTCTCGCATCCTTTCACGGCTTGAGCCTGTCAGGTTCAAGAACTCTTCTGGGGTCAGAGTTCGGTGTGCAATGAGAAGCTTTAAGACCGAGCCGCGAAGCTGGCGCACGGAGCCTTCGAACGGTCCGGCGGGTCTGTAGCCGCTGCTTTTTTTCGTGACATTGCCGATACGTTTTTTCAGCATCGCGCCGTAGTCCATCAGCGCATAATACCACTCGCGCGGATTCTCATGGTACAGCGTGCGTTCCACAAGCGGGTACAGATCGCGGTCGGAGACCGTTTGCCGGTCCGAAAAGAAATGATGGATGAATACCTGCCGGATATTCGTCTCCAAGAAGACGACGGGACGGTTGAAGCAGAACGCGAGCAAAGACCTCGCCGTCGCCGTTCCGACGCCCGGAAGCGAGCGAAGCGGCATCTCCGATTCCGGGAGACGGCCGGAGTATTCGTCGCATATCTTTGCTGCGCTCTCTTTCAGGTAGATACAACGGCGGTTGTACCCGAGCCCCTGCCACAGGGCAAGGATATCGACCTGAGCCGCCGCCCGCAGTTCATTGAAATTCTTGAACCTCGAAACGAACGGAACGTATTTTTCGACAACCCGCGGAACCTGCGTCTGCTGCAGCATGATCTCGGAGACGAAGATCCGGTATTCGTCGTCCGTATTCCTCCAGGGCAGGTTGCGACCGTGCTTGTTGAAATAGGCGAGCACGATGCGCTGGAAGGCGGAAGTATCGACGATCATCGCTTCTCCTTCACCGCTTTATTGCCGTTCGCAGGTCAGGGTTCAAGGCGTTTTCGAAAAATGCCCGTATAAAGGATTTCGCCTTGTGTGTTAGTGCGGTGACGTACACTATAAAGGAAATGAAAAGAAAGGGCCACGGAAAAAGGTGTACAGCGCTCCTTTTTTCAGCGATATACGACGGCGGCAACGACGTCGTTTGAGAAGACGCCGCAGATACCTGCTGGATTGAGGCCAGCGCCTTCAGGGGTATTTCCGTGAGGTCAAAAGAGGCAGCCTCTCGGGAAGGGGACGAGTAAAAGTTGCGCGAAAAAGAGATAGAACACGCCCACCACCACCGTAATGATACCCATCTTCTTGAGTATGGACAGGAAACTCCGGTGCTTCTCGTCAAGCAGGACATTGATTACAGTGAAAAGGATAACGCTCGTGACCACGAACCCGAGGACGTTGATCAAGATTCCCCATGCCCCTATCAGCACGATGGAGATCGCGATCGCGATATGTCTCCTGTGCAGCCTGCCGAAGATGGCGCTTAGCCCGGGTTTGACGAACGACAGCACCAAAAGAAAAAGCGAGAGTGCGGCGAGAATGATGATGATGGTCAACGGAAAGAACCTGCCGAACCTCGTGAACGATCTCGCCTCGACGAAAAAAAAGGCGCAGATTCCGAGCAGGACGATCGATATGATACGGTCAGCGTTTCGCATATCTCTTTGTTCCGGCAATGAGCTTTCGTATATACGGCCAGGCGGCGGATACGATGGTGAGCAGTATGAGTATAAGGGATATCGGCCGCGTGAAGAACACCTCGAACAGCGAGCCGGCGGCCTTTCCCATGAGAATCGACTGTACGAGGCCCTGCTCGCATATTTTTCCGAGAATGATGCCGAGCACGATCGGTCCCGCGTCGAAACCCGCCTTTCTGCCTATATAGCCGACAAGCCCGAAGAAAATCATTACATACACGTCGAACATATTGTTGTTGATCGCATACGAGCCTATTACCGATAAAAAGACGACGAACGGCGCGAGAAATGCGATCGGGATGGTTGTGATGATTTTGGAGATCATCTTGCCCGAGAAAATACCCATGGGAAGCATGAGGAGGTTCGCGAAGATGAGTGACACGATGAAGGTGTAGGTGACGCTTCCGTGATAGGTGAAGAGCTCAGGACCCGGTCGCATACCGTGAAGCAGCAGCGCACCGAGCAGTACAGCGGCTGGGGGTGCGCCCGGTATGCCGAGCGTCAGAAGCGGAATAAGAGAACCCGAGACCTCGGCGTTGTTCGCGGTTTCGGCGGCAGCGACACCTTCGATGATTCCGCGCCCGTATTTGTCCGGGTACTTGCTTGCCCGTACCGCCTCGTTGTACGATACCATGCTCGCGATGTTTCCCCCAGCCCCTGGGATTATTCCGACGATCGTTCCGATGACGGCGGATCGGAGCAGAAGAAACGGCTTCTTGAGAAGCTTCAACAGCACACCGAGCACGACTTTCCGCTGCTTCCTGTACGGGATAATGCTGTATTGCTGGTGCCTTCGCCCGATCATCGCGAGCACCTCCGGGATGCAGAAGAAGCCGATGAGGGCGGGGATCAGACCGATGCCGTCCTGAAGACTCACGATTCCGAAGGTGAAACGGACGCTCCCCTCGATGGGGGCGATGCCGATGGAGCTGATGAGCAGCCCGAAGGCGCCGCCTATGAGCCCTTTCAGGATCGATTTCGAGGAAAGGGTAGCAATGATGGTGAGACCGAATGCGGTAAGCCAGAAGAACTCGGGCGGACCGAACTTCAACGAGGCCTTCGAGAGCGGCGGTGAGAGAAACAGTAGAAACGCGACGCCTATGAGTCCCCCGATTACGGAGGAAATCGTCGCCGTTACGATCGCCCGGTAGGCGTCCCCCTTCTTGGCCATGGGATAGCCGTCGAAAGTCGTCGCGATCGCCGAGGGCGTTCCGGGCGTGTTTATCAGTATCGCGCTGAAGCACCCGCCGTAGATTGCGCCGCAGTATATGCCGCCGAGTAGCACGAGTCCGTGAACGGCGGGCATGGTAAAGGTGAACGGCACCAGCAGCGCGATCGCCATCGTGGCGGTGAGTCCCGGAAGGGCGCCGACCACGATGCCGGCCCCAACGCCGACGATCATAAAAAGGATGTTCAGCGGGTGTGTGAGATTGCCGAGCGCTTGCAGTAAATGTGTTCCCATAGCATTAATCGGTATTTACGTAGGTAGAACGGGGAAAAAGCGCTAAACAGCCTTGCTCCCCATACGAACTATTTACACTTCACGAGTTTCATCACGCAACCGGGTTTCTTCCCGAAATATTGTGCGACCAAGACATGGATCGAAAAGCTTCAATCCAATTATTAAAAAAAAAAGCACATTTCATGCAGAAGAGCTCTAAGAGCTACAGCCCCCTTTACAATGAGAAACATACGCCGTAGAAGAGTTCGATAGAACTCTTCTACAAGCGAGTTGTAGCGTCAGCTACGAAGCGCACTTTGAAATAAAAAGGCACACACCGTGCAGAAGGGATCGAATGATCGCTTCTGCAAGCGATTGATAGCGGTGGCTATCAATAAGCCGAGTTATAGCTCGAAAGAGCTATAAACTCTCGTGCAGAATCGAGGATTAAGTCGATTCTGCATTGAACTTTAGCTCAAAGAGCTAAAGTTCACCAAGCTCCTTCAACGTCTCTGTGATCTCTTTTTCCTTCTCGACTATATACCGTTCGAACTCGGCCCCCCTCATCTGGCGTACGAGAAACCCGAGCTCCTCCATCTTGTTGACGAACGCGGGAGATTTACAGACCCGTGCGAACGCATCTTCAAGGATCTTTTTTATGTCCTGGGGTGTCCCGGGAGGAACGCAGACGCCACGGTCGATGCCGGCGGTCATCGGGACGCCGAGCTCCTTGAACGTCGGAGCTCCCGGAAGCGGGCCGAACCGGTCGTCGGTCCCGATTGCGAGGATTTTGATCTTGTCTTTGTGTGTGTACAGATCATTGGAGTTCGCGAATAGCGCCGTCGTGTGTCCGCCGAGGAAGTTCGCTACCGACGGTGCGGCGCCAGTGGAAGGAATATAAGTGAACTTGGTACCCGTAAGCTTCTGGAGCTGGAGCAGGGCAAGATGATGCCCGCTGTGCGTACCGGAGCCGCCTATGGTAATCTCGCCCGGATGGCTCTTGGCATAGGAGATAAGACCATCGAGCGTTTTGAACTGCGAGTCGTTCAGTACAGCGAGACCGATCGGCGTCGTCTGGAAACAGTATATGGGTTCTAGCTCTTCGGTTTTGTATCCGGCGTTGTCCCTCACGAGCGGCTGAATGATTATGTGGGGAATGTTGTTGCCGGAAATCGTGTAGCCGTCGGCCTTCGTCTTTACGAGCTTCGACCATGCAACGGCACCGCCCGCACCGGGCATGTACTGTATTATTACATTCACGCCAAGGGCCTTTCTTAGGTCCTCCTTCTGATACTGGGCGGTGATATCCGACTGCCCGCCGGGGTTAAACGGAATAATGTAGGTGATGTTCTTTTTCGGGAAATTGTCTTCTCCTAGAAGCAGTGAAGCGGAGAGGGAAAACAAAACGAGTAACGAACAGACAAGAACCGGTACCAGTAGTTTTCTTCCCTTCATCGTACGTTTCCTCCTGCTATGAAAGTAAACCAAATCTACTCCATTATAGCAGGTATGTAAAGAAAGGCGAAAAAAGGGACTATAAAATCTACTTATAGCAACGGCCCTTCCATAAGATTTAATTATGGATCAGACAAGCTCCTTTGCCTTGAGACGTTCCATCGCCCAGTGGGTGTACTTCCTGATCTTCAAGTCGGGATCTTGCTCGAGCGTCTTTAAGATCTGCTTGCCCTCTTTCGTCTCAAGCTTCTCGAGCGCCTTCACCACATTGACCCGGACCTCCCTGTCGGGGTCCCGCGACGCCATTATCAATCCCCTGAAGGCCTTGACAGTACCGATGAGGGAAAGCGTCCTGGCCGCCTCGCGTCTGACCGCAGGATCTCTGTGCTTGAGCTTTATTATCTCTTCGTCCGTTCCCCCCACCGAATCGAGCACCATGCCGGCGTGTGTCTTCAACGACATGAACTCCGACTCCAAGAGCTCCACGAGCGCGGGCTTTGCCGAAAGCCCCATACGTGAAAGCACTCGCGATATTTTCTCTTTCTGCTTGTCGCTTGCATCCTTCATACGTTCGAGAATCACGGTGATATTCGCCTTGGGTATATGCGTCTTCAGAAGCTCGACTATCTCGTCGGAGAGATGCCCGTCTTTCTCGAGAAAGTCGAGGAGAAGGCCGGTACAGGCGACGCACATGGATTCGCCTAAGCCCCGTATGATTGAACGTTTTACCGAAACAACCTCGTTTTTGTCGTTGAAGATCCTCTCGAACTCCTTTAAGACCCCCGGCTTTCCCGTCCTGCCGAGTGCGAACGCGACCTGCTCTCTGACCTCGGGAAGCGGGTCGCGAAGAAGAGAGACCGCCTGGGACAAAGACCGGCTGTCTTCCATCTCGGCAAGCGCGTAGGTAGCCGCTATCCGTACCAGAGGGTCCGCATCGTTCAAGGCCCGCTTTACTTCCGGGAGGAAATCTTTGATCCCCGTCTTCGGTATGAGGGCGATGATATGCGATCGAACGTCTCCGTCCGCCTGCGCGAGGTAGTAGCCCATCTTCTTTTTAAGTACCGTTTTCGGATACATCCGTAGTATGTCCGCGAGCTCGTTCATGAGCTCCACGGGCAGCACCGGGAGGTGTTCGAATACTACAGAGAGGCAGTACTCCTTTTTGAGCGAGGCGAGTAAAATGAGACTTTGGGTCTTCAGCCTGACGGAGTGCGTGCCGTCATCGCTTAGAAGGACGTCGATGCATCGTTCCGTGAGCACATCGCTGTTTTTCGTGAGGAGCGCCTTGCAGGTAATGTCCGTCACGTCGCCCCGTCGGTCGAGTATGTGTATAAGAGGGTCGATAAACATGGCGTCGTCTAACGCGGTCACCTGCTGGATGAGATCCACGAGAAGCTCGCGGTCATCGAGCCTCTTTTTGAGCTCGACGCACAACAGCGCCTTAGCCTGCAGGGTTCCTCGTTTCACCGCAGCACGGACGGACTGTCCGTATACGTCGCCCCACTCGCTTTCCGAGGCCTTTTTCATGAGATCTGGAATGAGCGCGCGATCGCCGGACTCCGCGAGAATAGTCGCCGCGACCAGAAGGCTCTCGCGGGTGTCATCGCCGATACAGTCTTTCAGAAACCGGGTGACACCGACAGACGCCGCGGCCTTCATTATCCTGCTCTTGTGCGCAAAGTCCTTCTTGTCCCCGATATCGAGATTGCGGCAGTAGCGTGAGAGGGCGCCGGATCGCGAAAGATAGCGGGCGGCATGGAAGCGTACCTCGAGGTTCTCGCTCAGTACAAGCTCCGTTGCGAGCGCCTCGTCGTCCCTGTTACCCGTCCTGAGCGCGCCGATGAGGTGGAGGGTCTCCTCGGGGTTCAGTTTCTGGGTGTCTGTCTCAAAAAGAGAGCCGTATTCCTTGCGGTAGCGGCTCACCGCTTGTGCACGCACCTCGTCGTTCGGGTCGTTCAGGATGATTCTTGAAAGGGCCTCTTTTTCGCGCTCGGAAAGGGGTTTGAACTCCTCTATCATCTTTTTCCTGATAACGGGGCTCGTGTCGAAAAAGAGGTCCGAGAGCTCGCGCAGAATGTTCTCGTCAGCCGTCTGCAGCAGCACCTTCATGGCGAAAAACCTCCCCCTCCAGCTCGGGTCTCCGAGCATGCTTCTGATCTCCTCGGAGTGCGAAGCGAGCAATACAGCCGCCTGCCCGCCGTCGAAGTCTTCGCCGTTGCCCGAGTGTGCGATGTCCTGAATCGGTAGTCGCGTTTCGTTGTGCGATATCCAGGAAAGAAGCCGCTTCTTGTAGCGTTTTCTTTTCAGGGCGCATTTGAAGCAGTAGAAGAGCCCTTCTGCGAGGTACTGGTCCAGCACCCTCTTAAAAGCGGCGCTTTTGCAGGAGTGCTCGAGAGAGGACGCCCATGCACCGGCGATGCCGGTCTTGCCGAGGAGCTCTGTTCTATTCGTTTCGTCCGTTTGCTTCAGGAGCTTCGAGATGAGCCGCGCCTTGCGGCAGAGTTTTTTTGCCGGCACCTCGGGCGTGAGCGAGAGCTGTTCCTCGAAGGCTTTTTTCAGGCGCCTAAGAAGCCTTCCGTGAAGAACGACGTAGCAAACGACCCAGACGACCGCACCTACCCCCGCAAGTCCGAAGACGGCGTACCGCAGGCTCGGATCGAGCGAGGCAAAGAACGACAGTATCGTATCCATTTATTATCCCACCTTTTTGAGAACTTTGTATATGTTGAGCGGTTCTTTCTTCCCCTTGACTCGTACGGGGCTTTGCCGCTCGAGCTTGAAACCTTTTCCCAGCAATCGCATGGTGTTTTCCGTTATTATGATCTCATCCGGTCCGGCGATGCCTTCGAGCCGGGAGGCGATATTCACGGTATCGCCGATTATGGTATAGTCGATACGTCTCGACGATCCAAGGTTCCCCGCCACGAGCGGGCCCGTGTGTATACCGATCCCTATCCTGAGTCCGGCCGCTTCTTCTTTGAAGAACTTCCGTTTGGGGTTGCTCACCTCCCGCTGGATCTTCAGAGCGGTCGAAACGGCGAGCCGGGCATCCTCCTCCTCGGACTTCAGCGGTATGCCCCACGCGGCCATGATACAGTCACCGATGAACTTGTCGATGAAGCCGCCGCTTTGGATTATCATCTCGACCGCCTCGCTGAAATACTGGTTGAGAATGCTGATGATGTACTCCGGGTCTTTCCCCTCGGAAAACGAGGTGTAGCCCCTGATATCGGCGAAGAACACGGTTGCATCCTTCTTGTCGCCGCCGAGGTGGACGACATTCGGGTTTTTCACCAGCTTGGAAACCACCGCTTCGGAGAGGTAGCGGGAAAACATGTCCTTTATCATCCTCCGCTCTTCCTTGACCTTCCGTACCTGCTTTTCCAGCTCCCGTTCCCTGGACTGATCGGTGAATATGAGGGTGAGCCCCTCCTTTTTCCCCCTCGCGCTGAGAAGCGGCGAGGTATTGAGGGAGAAATCCATCTCCGTGTCGTCCGACTTGTAAATACCCTCGGCGCCGACGATCTCTTTGCCCCCGGCGATGGAATCTTCGAGAACGCCCACCATTTTTCTGCTCAGCCGTCCGGTAAACAGCGCGGAAACGCGCCTTTCCTTGTCGTCCTCGGTGAGCGCGAACCGGTCACGAGCGGCCCGGTTGAAGTACTGCAGACGGCCCTCCGTGTCAGTGGTGAGGAGCATGTTCGTCATCGAGGAGAATATGTGCTCCTGGTACCGCTCGAGCGTTTCGATTCTCCTCGTATACTCCTTGAGCTGATTGTGCAGCAAGGAGTTGTGGAAGTATTCGCCGGCAAGCTTGATGATCGCCTCCGCGCCCATAAGCCTGGTTCGCGAGAAAAAAAAAGGCAGGCTCGAATTGACAACGACGAAGCCGTATACCTTGTCTCTCGTTCCGACGGGAGATACGACCCCCGAATTCATCGACTCGTGCAGAAAAAGCGAGGAGAAATAGCTCGGTTTTCGTTCCGTGAGAACGACCGTTTCGTTCGATTCCACCACGAACTCGAACGGATCGGAATTCGACGAGAACCGCGCGGGAACGTTGAAATTACCCCTTCTGTAGAGAAGACGCACGTTCGGCCCCTCTATGGTGTAGAAACAGGCAATATCCGAACCGCTGATATCGAATATCTGATCGATGAGCGATGAGATAAAGGATTTTATATCGAGCCCCTTTGCGATGACGAAACCTGCGCGTACGACCTCGTCTATGATGTTTTCCATACGCCGCCCCTGTAAAGACTTTACTCGCGGATTTCACCCATTATTCTATTTTTTCCCGTGATATTATGCAATAGTTTTTTATTTCGCCGTGTTCATATAGTACGGCATTGGGTAAAGCGATATGGAAACGTTGAGAGACAGGATCCTGCACCGCGGCCCCTCTACTTTAGAGGACGTCGAGCTTTTTAGAGCGGTACTGGGGTCGAACGGCTCCAAGACGACGGAGGAGACGCTCAGGTTCGTTTCAGTCAATCTCTGGCTGTACAGAAAGGATTTTGCGGCGTTTTTCAGACGGCTTCTCGGTATTGAAGGCCTCGATGAGGAGCGCGCATGCGCGGTGGCCGCGATCGTAGAGCTCGGAATCAGGCTTTCCGGCGGCGGGGCGCCGGCGATCAGGGAGGCGCGGGATGTGCTGCCGTTCGTTTTCTCTCTTGCACAAAAACCGCAGGAATGCTTCATGTGTCTCAATATGGACGGTGCGAACAGAATTTTGTCGAACCGGGTGATCACGGTGGGGCTCGTGGACCAGGCGCTCGTTCACCCGAGGGAGGTCTTCTGCGAGGCGGTAAAGGAGAGAGCGGTCAAGATAATCGTCGCGCACAACCATCCGGCGGGCATACTCGGCCCAAGCCCGGAGGACGTTCGGATTACGAAGAACCTGTCCGAGGCTTCCCGCATCATAGGAATCGCGCTGGTCGATCACATCATCGTAACAAAAGAGGGATATTTCAGCTTTCGGGAACATGGGCTTTTATGACCGGCAGGGCCGTGAGTTGTTTTGACTTTTTCCAAAAGCCCCTGTAGATTTTTTGCATGGCATCGTTTCTTCTCAAATCGCCGTTCGGCCCGCAGGGGGATCAAGAGGAGGCTATCCGGACGCTCACCGGGGGCCTCGAGGAGGGCGTTCCCTGCCAGACGCTGCTCGGCATAACGGGGTCGGGGAAGACCTATACGATGGCGCGCACGATAGAAGCGGCGGGCCGTTCCGCCCTGGTGATTTCACACAACAAGACCCTGGCGGCGCAGCTGTACCGGGAGTTCAGGGCATTCTTTCCCGACAATGCGGTGGAGTACTTCGTGAGCTACTATGATTACTACCAGCCGGAGGCGTACCTGCCCGCGACGGACACCTTCATAGAAAAGGACTTTTCGATAAACGACGAGATAGACCGTATGAGGCTCAGCACCACCTCGGCGCTCATGGAGCGGGAGGACGTAATCGTGGTTGCCACGGTCTCATGCATATACGGCGTGGGGAACCCGCGCGTATACCGGCGGATGAGGGTGGTCTTGGAGAAGAACAGAGAGTACGAACGGGACGGTATTCTGCGAAAACTCGTCGAGATACAGTACACGCGAAACGACTACGAGCTCGGACGGTCCAACTTCAGGGTGCGCGGCGAGGTAATGGAGGTGTTTCCCTCCTACGCAAGCCGCGCCGTCAGGATAGAGTTCTTCGGGGACGAGGTGGAGTCGATACGCTGGTACGACCCGCTCACCGGGGAGGCGGAGGAGGAGCGTGACGGCGTCATCATCTACCCGGCGACCCACTACGTGGTGGAGCGGGGGTCGCTTGGGGGGGCGGTGGAACGCATCGAGAAAGAGCTCGAACAGCGGTACGAGTACTTCGTATCAAAAAACAAGCTCCTCGAGGCGCAGCGGATCAAAAGCAGGACCGAATACGATCTGGAGATGCTTCGGGAGGTCGGATACTGCAACGGAATCGAGAACTATTCTCGGCACATATTCGGGAGAGATGCGGGCGAGCGTCCAATGGTGCTGCTCGACTATTTCCCCGAGGACTATATCGTGTTCATCGACGAGTCGCACGTGACCGTTCCCCAGATCGGCGGCATGTACGAAGGGGACCAGTCGAGGAAACGCTCGCTCGTGGAGCACGGGTTCAGGCTGCCCTCTGCGCTCGACAACCGCCCCCTGTATTTCGAGGAGTTCGAGGGTCTCGTCAAACAGGTTATTTTCGTCTCCGCGACACCCGCGGAATACGAAAAAAAGAGGTCCGGGAGGATCGCCAAGCAGGTAATCAGGCCGACCGGCCTCCTCGATCCGGAAATTGAGATCAGGGAATCGGTCCACCAGATCGATAATCTTATCGAAGAGATCAGAAAAAGGGTGAAGCAGAAGGAACGCGTCCTCGTGACGACGCTCACCAAACGGATGGCGGAGGACCTTTCGAGCTTCATCTCCAGGGTGGGAATCAGGGTAACCTACCTCCATTCGGAGATAGAGACGATAGAGCGTGTGGACATCCTGCGGGACCTCAGGGCCGGCAAGTTCGACGTGCTGGTCGGAATAAACCTCCTCCGCGAAGGGCTCGATCTTCCGGAGGTTTCGCTCGTGGCGATTCTGGACGCCGACAAGGCCGGTTTCCTGCGCTCCTCGACCTCGCTCATACAGACCGCGGGGAGGGCTGCGCGAAACGTGAACGGGAAAGTGCTCATGTATGCGGACCGCATAAGCAATGCGATGAGAGAAGCGATCGAGGAGACGAATCGGCGCAGGGCGGTGCAGGCGGAATACAACAGGGCACACGGAATCGTTCCGGAGAGCATCAAGAAGAACGTGGTGGACATCCTGAACAGGAAGAAGAAACAGAAGGAGGACGCCTCCTTTCGTGATCTCGATATAATCCAAAGCAGGTACAACCTGCTGGACCCCTCTCAGAAGAACAGGTATATCAGGGACCTCGAGAGAGAGATGCTCGACGCGTCGAAAAACCTCGACTACGAACGAGCGATAGCCTTTCGAGATGAGATCGAGAGAGTGAAGGGGGGTGAGCGGGGGTGAAACCCGGTTCCGGTACGATCCCGATTCGCCGTTACGCGATCTTCGCGGCGGTCTTTCTTTTGCTCTTCGTCTCTCTAACCGCGGCGGGAGAAGAGATGATCGTGGTGTACGGCGAGTATCCCGCGGCAAGCGAGATTAAAAAGGGGCGGTTCGCCTCCAAAGACCAGCCTCCCCCGGCGGTGCTCCTCTCTTTCGACGACGAGGAGGACTATACGGAGAACGCGCGCCTTCTTGCACTTCAGTTTCTCTCCGCGAACGTCTACGGGTACAAATTCATCTACAGGCCGGCGAGCGCGCTCATGAAGAGGGAGGAGGTCTTCGATATAGCGCTGCGCGGAAGTGTAGACGAGAGTCTCGTGCTCCCGCTTGGTGACGGCGTGTACGGCGGTATGTACCGTACAAAGCTCGGCCTGCGGGTGACGCCGTCGATCGAGAAATGGCTCGCCGCATTCCGCTCGAACAACCTCAGACTCACCGATGCGGACGGGACCTCGGATTTCTATGCAGGCTACTCCGGTATGGATACGGCATATCTCGAGGCATTGAAGAACCTTGTTCTCGTCGCGGCGAAGACGAAGCTCTCGTCGAAGCCGCTTCTGCTTCGGGGCGATATACTCGTGACCGGAAATCCGGAATTCTCGGTCGGTGCCGGACGGCACTACTGCGCGCTGCAGGGATACGTCAATTTCGTCGAGATCGTGACGTATCAGTAAGTTTATTTAACGGGATCCCTTCCCTATTTCAGAGAAATTTAATACATATAAATATGATGTCTTTTTTTCCGCTTCTCGACGAACCTGACCTAATTTCTAGTAGTTGATACAGCACATCATGAGATTTTTTTTAAATTCGTTTGTAAATAATCAAATAGGTGCCAACTTTTTTTACCATAAAGTGAAGAGAAAAGGAGGGTTTTATAGTTGATGATAAAGAGAAGAAAACGTTTCTTAATTTCGAACGAGACCAGCTTTATGCTTTTTGGAGATTTTTTGCGTTAATCACTTTAGCATTGTTAACCGCCACTTTTTCATTATACCCGGATTGTAAAAATGATATAAAAAAGCAATGGTTTTCAATCTTCCATATACTTGGATTTTAAAATCTTGGATTAATCGTCTATCATATGGTTTGGAAGTTGTTTTTTTCTATAGAAAAATAAGCAGGGAGAAGCAATCTTGTTTAAGTATTCTTTGTGCTGATTTAAAAGCTTTGGTGCTCGAATGGCTTATATCTTGGAGTTTCATCGGTAGGATAATCTGCTTCTTTATGTATTTAAAACACTGTTTGTTATAACCAAATATAAGATTAAATAATTTGAGCAAGAAAGTGGGACCTTGTTAATCCGGTAATATGCTCTCTTCTCTGATAAGCTGGGACCATGTCGTCTAAAAACCGTTGTCTTTAAAGACCGAACGGTTTACATTTTGCCATAGCTCAAGCAGAGAGTGAGGGGGAGGGGCGCTTTTTGGAGCTTGGCTCGTTTCTCGACACGCTTCGTAGTGACGGGAGTTTCAGCGGAAACGTCACCTACTGGGGCGTACAGAAAAAGAAAGGCGCGGCGTTCAGGCCGGTACCCGCGGGCATTCATCCCGAGCTTCGCGCATATCTCGAGAAAACGGGTATCACGAAACTCTACGCCCACCAGGCGGAAGCCTACGGGCACGTAAACGCGGGCAGAGACGTCGTGCTCACGACGCCCACTGCCTCGGGAAAGAGCCTGGCCTACAACCTCCCGGTGCTCGACTGCCTGCTGAAAGATCCGGACGCGAAGGCGGTCTACCTATTTCCGACCAAAGCGCTGAGCCAGGATCAGGTGAAATCCCTCGAGGATTTTTCACTCCCGGATCTAAGGCTGTACATATACGACGGCGACACCCCCTCCTCCATCCGGCAGGCGGCGAGAAAGAGCGGAAGGCTCATCGTCACGAATCCCGATATGCTGCATACGGGGATCCTCCCGAACCATCCGAAATGGGTGAAGATCTTCGACGGGTTGAAGTACATCGTCATCGACGAGCTGCATACCTACCGGGGCGTTTTCGGCTCGCACCTCGCGCACGTCATTACGAGGCTTAAAAGGATCGCCGGTTTCTACGATTCCAACCCGACCTTCATCGCGTCGTCCGCGACCATCGCAAACCCGGACGATCTCTTTTACAGGATAACGGGAAAAAAACCTCTTGTCATCGAACAGTCCGGTGCGCCGGCGGGGGAGAAGCACTACATCATCTACAACCCCCCGCTCGTAAACAGAGAGCAGGGTATCCGCCGGGGAGTCGTTCTGGAATCGGTACACGTGGCGAGGCGGTTTATCGAGAACGACCTCACGACGATCGTCTTCGCGAGGAGCCGTCTCAATACCGAGGTGATCCTCTCCTATTTAAAACAGCGGATACCGAAGAAGAAAAACAGGATCTCAGGCTACAGGGGGGGATACCTGCCGAACGAACGGAGGGACATAGAGCGGGGCTTGCGCGACGGCGACCTGCTCGGCGTGGTGTCGACGAACGCCTTGGAGCTCGGAATCGACATAGGATCGCTCGATGTGAGCATCATGGCCGGATACCCGGGCACGGTCTCCTCATTTTTCCAGCAGGCGGGAAGGGCCGGCAGGACGGACCGGACGAGCGTATCGATACTCGTCGCATCGAACGCGCCCCTGGACCAGTATATCGCCCAGCACGCGGAGTATCTCATGGGGCATGCGGTCGAGTCGGCGCTCGTAAACCCGCAGAACGTGTATATCCTCATAGACCAGGTCAAGTGTGCGGCCTTCGAGCTCCCGTTCAAACGTTCAGAGACGTACGGGGGGGAGGATATTGGGGACGTGCTCGAGTATCTCGACGACAAATCCGTGCTGCACGAGGAGGAGGAAGTCTATCACTGGCAGGACCGGAGTTATCCGGCGGAGAACGTTTCGTTACGGAGCGCGGACGCGGGTAACTTCGTGATAATCGACCGGACGGGCGGCGTTCGGAGGGTGATAGGCGAGATGGACCGTTCGAGCGTTCCCATCCTGCTGCACGAGAACGCGATCTACATCCACGGGAGCGCCCAGTATACGGTACTCGAAGTCGACTGGGACAAGCTGACCGTCACGACGGAGCGGTCGAATGTAAACTACTACACGGATGCCGAGTCCAAGACGGACATAAAGATACTCGAGAAAAACAGCGAGGAGGACACTCCCTCGGCCCGCTTTATGCTCTGCGACGTGCTGGTTCGGACGGTCGCGGTGAAGTACAAGAAGATTAAATTCGGCACGCACGAGAACGTCGGGTTCGGCGATATCAATCTCCCGCCGACCGAGATCCATACGAAAAGCCTCGTCCTCTCTTTCAAGCCCGCGCTCTTGCAGGGGCTTACGCGCGACGAGTGCGAAGAGCTTCTTCTCTCTTTATCACCTATCCTCAAGAACATCTCGTCGCTCTTCGTCATGACGGATCCGAGGGATATCGGCGTAGCGGAGAACCTGAAGGAGCCGCATACCGGGCTCCCCACGCTGTTTCTCTACGACCGGTATCCGGGCGGCGTCGGCCTCTCCGACCGCCTCTACGAGATAAAACAGCGTCTGCTGCAGGCCTCGCTCCAGCGTGTACAGGAGTGCGGCTGCGAGAACGGCTGTCCCTCCTGCGTGGGGCCCGAGCGGCATAATAAGAAGACCACGGCGCGGTTTCTTAAAGACGTGCTCTCGGGCGGCATCTCGCTCGTCGGGGAAAAAACATAGCCGGAGACCGTCTATGAGAAGGATCGAGATATACGACAAGACGAGAAGATCCCCGGCCTCCTCCCCGTCGCGCGGCGTCGGGCGCCGCCGTGAGCCGATCGAACGGATCGCCGACCGGATGGGCGGCAGGGTGCTGCGCGACGGGGAGGAGGCCGTCATGGAGATAGTCATGCCGGTCTCAGAAAACACGACCCACGGTACGGTCGATCTATGCGGCCTCGACGTTCTCGAAAAGAGGCATCTCGAAGTGCTCTTCCCGGATGTCGAAAGGTTGGAGGACATAGAGCCCGGACGGTTTCTTTTTTTCGACGTCGAGACCACCGGGCTGTCGCAAGGTGCGGGAACCAGGTTCTTCCTCATCGGTTTGCTCGAATCGATGGAAGGTGAGATGAGATTCGTGCAGTATTTTCTCCCGAATCTGGGCTCCGAGCCGCTGTTTTTACGAATAATAGCACAACGGTTCGGGCGGCGGAGGATTCTGGTCTCGTACAACGGTAAATGCTTCGACTACAACGTGATGCGAAACCGTTTCGTCATGAACGGTCTCGAAATGGAAGCGGAAAACGCCGCGCCTCTGCATCTCGACCTTCTCTACTCCTCGAGACGGCTGTGGAAGGGATTCTGTCCCGATTTTACCCTGTCGACCGTCGAACGGCTCGTGCTGGAATACCGCAGGCGTCGCGACATCCCCGGAGAGCTGATACCGGACGTGTATTTCCGGTACCTTGGGGGGAGTGACGAGAGCGGGGAGCTGGAGTCGGTGCTGGAACACAACAGAGACGACGTTTTTTCTCTTTTCGCGCTCTTGATCCGCGGGGTCCGTGCGGTCGGTGACGGGTGTGAGGGTGAAAAAGAAAGGATACGGGGGGTCAATGCCGTGTCCTTGGCCGATATGCTCTTCCGCATCGGGCGGACGACGGAAGCCAAGCGGGTCCTCCTCGTGCGTGCGGAGGAAGCGGAGGCGGCGGTTCGGCTCGGGCTCCTCTGCAAACGGGAGAGGTCGTTCGAAGAGGCGCTGCAGCATTTCGGAACGCTCCTGCGCGGGGCCGGGCCGGTCTCGAGGTACGTGTTCGCGTGTACGGAGATGGCCAAGATATACGAGCACGCCGTCGGAGACTTCGAGACCGCGCTCTCGTACGCAGAAAGGGCGAGAGACCGCCTCAGAAGAAGAGGAGTGCTGTACCCGGAGAACGGGCGGCAGGGGGCGGGCGTTGAAACGATGCATGAAGTGGAACGGCGTATAACGCGGCTTCTTGGAAAGTGTGAAAGACGGAAAGAAAGGGGTGTATGAATTGGAATTCCGGGTTGAGGAGAAAAAGATCGTCTCAAGCGAGTTCTTCCGCGTGGAGCGGGCACGGGTGGCTTGGGAGCGGTGGAACGGTACGATGGGGAAGACGGCGACGAGGTATGCGCTGAGACGGGGCGATTCCGTCGGCATACTTCCCGTAATGGAAGGATCAGGGGAGGTCGTGCTGGTACGTCAGTTCCGATACCCCGTTTCGGGCGGGGAACAGGGCGGATTCCTGTGGGAGATACCGGCCGGCATGGTTGGCGAGAAGGAGGATCATGAAAAGGCGGCACGCCGCGAGTTGAAAGAGGAGATCGGTATCGAGCCTAGAAGGCTCGATCCTTTGATATCGTTTTTCCTCTCTCCGGGCGCGATCGACGAGATGATCCACCTCTTTTATGCGCCGGTTCCGAAAAACGCCGAGCTTGAAAGAACGGGCGGCAACCCGCATGAGGAGGAGGACCTTTTAATCGGGAAATTCGGTAAGAAACGCGTTCTATCCATGATAGCAAACGGGGAGATCGTCGATGCGAAGACCATTGCGTCGATTCTCTTCCACTTCAGCGTTGGAAAATAGGGTGGAACGAAGAATCGCACGGTTCGTCCGGTCGTTCGTCCCCGCATATGCGGCCCGTATCGGTGCCCGGACGGGCTACAGGGCGCCGCGTGTCGGGTTTGCGAGCGCCCGGGATCCCCTTTTTGACAAGATTATTAAGAGGCAGCCGGGTCACCTGCGGCCGCAGGATCTGCTCGACGGGGCGGTGAGTGTCGTATGCTACTTCATCCCCTTCGCTCCCGAGGTGGTGAAGAGCAACTATGATGGTGACAGGTGCTCGATAGAGTGGGTGTACGCCTACACGGAGACAAACGCGCTCATAGAGGAGCTGAACCGCGCTCTCGAGACGGAGCTTTCTGCCTTCGGCGTCCGGTGCAGGGGTATCGCGCCGACGCACGATTTCGATCGAGCCGCGCTCACGAGCCGGTGGTCCCACAGGCACGCAGCGTACGTCGCGGGGCTCGGGACGTTCGGCGTTCACAATCTGCTTATAACCGAGCTGGGGTGCTGCGGGAGGCTGGGGAGCATGATAGTCGACCGGCAGCTTGCTCCCACGAAGAGGCCTTCATTCGAGTACTGTTTATTTTACCGAAACGAAAGCTGTCTTCGGTGCGTCGAACGCTGCGGCTTCGAGGCGCTCGGTTTGCAAGATGGCGCAGTTTCCGGAGAAAAACGATTTTTTTTCGACCGCCACCGATGCTACGAGGTCTGCCTGGAAAACGCCGCTGCCTACCGTGACATGGGGATCGCAGATATCTGCGGGAAGTGTTCGGTAAAGGTGCCTTGCGCCACGGTGAACCCCGTTTATGAAGAATAGAATGGAGCAGTCTTACTGCAGGAAATAAAAAGAGGTGCCGATTCTGGTTCTCCTCCTATACGGACGAAATAATATAAGGATCTTCTCCAATTTCGTTGCTGATATTTGATTATCAATCACACGAATTATAAATAGGACAAGGGGTAAAAGCTCTTTAGTTTTGTTTTCTATTTGTTGCATTTCTGTATTTATACTAAAACCCTCACTCAGTTTATTATCACGATTTTCAGGCTCTATTGCCTTAAAAACATTATGCAATATGCAAAAGAACCTTTTTCGTATATGTGTCTATTTTTATCAGCTAATCTGGAGAATAAAAAATACTCATGGCCGCATATTTCATGCTGTCTCGTACGGCATCGGTGAAACGCGAGTGCGGACATTGTGCGTGGGGACGGCTGAAGACGAAGCAATCGCTGCGAGGCCGCAATTGATGAAAACGCCGGCCTGAACGACAAATGGTTGCGTCCGTCAACTCCCCCGCCTCCTCGTAATTACGAGCCTTTGGAGGTTGAAAGCCGGGGCACTGTGCGCAGAGGAGAAAAAAAATACGGTGAGTCCCGAAGGTAAGCGTCGGCCGGCTGGCGCGGGGTCACGGACCACTCTATTCTGCGAGCAGCTCCGTCACGGTGACGAAACGGTAGCCCCTGTTAGTGAAGTGCGAGATGTACTCCGGAAGAATGAGGACCATGCGGTCGTTCTTTCTGGATGTGCCGAGATGGGCGATGGAAATAGCGCCGTTGAGCCCCGAGGGATCCGCCTCCTCCCACTGCTTCAGACGGTGAAGCATCTCCTGCGAGCTGAAATAGTACGGGTTCTGTACCCGTTCCGGTCTGCCGGTTTCGGTCTCTTTTCTCCATACGAACCGCCTGGTGACGTAATCGTAGAAATCAAGCGGCCCTATGCCGTTCGCGGACCAGAATATGTGGTTGGGGTAACCGGCGGCGGCCGCCGTTTTGAGGATGCGGTCGTCGATCGCTCCGTACGGAGCCCTCCAAAGAGGCGAGAGCACGATGCCGGTCTTTTCGAACACCTGTTTTTCGACCATCTTAAGCTCGCGCGTGATGTTCAGCTCGTCGAGCACATCGTTCGAGAGGAAGGAGAAGCTCACCCTGTTCTTCTTCGAGGTCTCGTACAGGGAGCGTTTCAGGTTGTAGTGCGACCACGTATGATTACCGAACTCGCAGCCGAGATCATTCAGCTTGACGAGATACGCGAGGTTTCTCCCATTGAAGAGGGAGCCGTAACTCTCGGAGGACATCTCGTTCGATAGAAACACCGTCGCCCTCGTATCAAACCGCTTCAGTATCGAGTACACGACAGGGAGGTCGTCTCCGGTGCCGAGGTCGAATGTGAGTGCCGAGGCACGGACCCCCCTGCTACCCCTCGTTATATTCCTATATTCGGCTTCGATCGCGTCGATTCCCCCGGTGCTTCGCGCCACCTCTTCCGTGAGGTCGAAATCGATGATACGGTCGTCCTCGACCTTAAGCTTTCCTATAATATTCTTATACGCCTGCAAACGGTCCTCGTACTCGAGGCGGCGTGCGGAGAGCGTGTCGATTTGGGTATTGAGGCTTAGGATGCTGCTTCTGTAATTTGATATCTCCTCTTCCATCCTGCTGATGCGGGACCTCATGAACGTCGGGTAGAATATCACCGAGAAGGTGCCGACGACCGAAAGAGCCGTCACGACGAGGAGAAGGGTTCTTTTTGCAAAGAATCTTCTCTTCACCCGTCTGTAGTCCATACGTGCCGAGCTGTAGAGAATCTCATAGAGATCGTTCGGGTCCGGACGATCGACGTCCGGCGGACTTTCGTTCTTTGCAAAAAAAGGTGCGTATGGAGTGCGCATGGGGCGTCTTACGTCCTGTTTTGCCTGATCTCCACTATCCTGCGTTTGACCTGCAGCCATTTTCTGTTGTACTGGTCCGCGAGGTCGTATATCTCGAGGTCGGACGACCGTTTCGCTATCCGAACGGGTGTTGAGTAGGCTTCGGTTTTAAATCCCTTAAGCATCACCCCGACGTTGTTTGAGATGTGTCTATTGAAGTGACCCCGATAGAGGGTCGTCAAAAGAAGAATCGCCCCAATGATCATCGTATAGACAAGGAGATTGACGAAAGAGTGCAGCCTGGTACGGTCACGCAGGCTGAAGGTGACCTCGTACCCGTCTATAGAGCGTTTGAAGTAGTCGTCGTCGAAGAAGTAATCCTCGAATTCTCCTTTTGAGACACCCTGATATACGAGTCCCCCTTCATGCTCGATGAACAGTATTGAGTCGCCGCCTGTAAGAAGGCGGTCGAAGCGGGGTTCTTTCTCGTTCGAGACGTAATTTTGCAGGATGCGGGCCGTTTCCTCCGATTTCGAGCCCATGACGTTACCGTTGTCCACATAGGTAAATCCGATCAACGAGAGGATCATGACGGATGTGACGATTACGAGCGCCCGTGCCACATACCGCGATGTCATAATATACCTCGGTCTCGTCTTGCCGAAGAGCTTGAGGGTACGAAGGAACCGCAGGATACGAGTCACCCTGATTATTTTCACCGCCTTGAGAAGGTTGAGCACGCCGAGCGATGCGAATAGCCCGAAAGAGCCGGAAAAATAGGAGAAAAGAAGCGGCCCCGAGTGAAGAAGAAGGAGGGGAACGGAGCTCAAGAGGTCGACGAACCCGAACTCCCGTACGAGGTAGGTTCCCGCCCCCCGTCTTGCGCGCGACCTTCCGAGTCTTGTGATGAACTCCACGGTGAATATGAGATCGAAACCGAAGCCCGCAAACAGAAGCCGTTTTCGCCAGAGCACGCCGAAGCCCAGGAAGGCGGCGACCTCCTCTGAGAACGTCTGCAGTATCACGAGTATGATGAGAATGAGAAAAAGACCCTCAAAGAATCTCCCGAGGTAACTTTTTTCGTTCATTTTTCGTTACTCCCTCTTATCGAGTTATAAGTATATCCAAAAATTTCCTGGAAAACAAAAGCTGGGGGTTCTGAAAACGCATCGTATAGTACTTTGTATGAATTTCGGCATAATCGAATAGTTCTCTTATTGATATATGGCCGTCGCTGTTTTTGTCAGCCGAAAGCCACGTGAGGCCTTCGAGCAGGAAGTAGGTGAAGACGCCGTGCTCGAGCAGAGAATCTTCGGTGGAATATTCGTACTCCCCGGAGGCGGTCATCACCGGGATGTTCACGATATCGAGGTCGCCGTTCGATCCAGTGCCCCTCGCACCCCCGATATCATGGTATCGTACCCGCGCCCCCGTTCCTTCGGCAAAGAAGGACGCAATGAACCCTCCGCTGTTGCAGGAATCGAATATGAAAACGCCCTTCTCCGTCCTGCATCCCGACAAGGCGCTCCCGAGCTCATCGTCTAAGAGGAGCGTCGAGAGGTCCCCGGTATCGAAGTCCACGGGAACGATCGCCTCGTCCGTGCCGTCGCTCTCGTCCCCGCTCGTGTCAGTCACGTATGACCCGTGGCCCGAGTAGAATATGAAAAGGTAGTCGCCGGGAAAGGCCGCCTGGGCCATGGATTCCACCGCCGACAGGATCGCGCTCTTTGTCGCTTCCGAGTCGAGAAGCAGGGTGATCTCTCCATCATCCCACCCGTGCTGCAGGAGCATGGCTCGCATACCGTTTGCGTCGGCTTTGCAGTAGGAGAGATCGCTGATCAGGGGGTCGTCGTACAGGTCGATTCCCACGATGAGGGCGTAAAACGCGGTGTCACGGTCCGTGCCGAGAAAAAAGCAGCCTCCCAGGAATAAAAGGAGCACGCACAGCGCGGTCAGTGCTTTCGGCATCGAGTCAGCCCCTCCCGTGATGGGAAAAGCGGTAGAGACGGGTGCTCGCAAAGAGCGCGAAGCTCTCATGCGTTTGAAAACCGTTGACGAAGCGGTGGCTGTATGAGAGGAAGATACCTTTTAAGAAACTCTCTTTAAACTCCGCTCCGACCCTTACGGCCACGGCGGGGTGGATCCCGGTGTCGTACTCCGAAAAGGAGTAGTGTACGCCGCCACCCATGAACAGCGCCCAGTCGACGCCGTTTCCGGGAAAAAGCAAGCCGATCTCCGGCATGATACCGGCGCTGCCGAACGCGTCGTAGTAGTAGAGGCCGATGTTGTCCGATCTGAAAGTGTATGAGAAGGAAACCTCGACGGAGAGAAAAAGAGGGCCTGTGAGCCGGATACACGGAAAGAA
The DNA here is from genome assembly GCA_016934265.1 of Spirochaetota bacterium. Lineage (GTDB taxonomy): Bacteria > Spirochaetota > B62-G9 > B62-G9 > DRHN01 > JAFGTF01. The sequence goes on along the minus strand of JAFGTF010000041.1, from coordinate 7,945 downwards.
CGAGACGCCCAAAACGGGAACCGTTTTGAGCTCGTACGTCTCGCCTTCGATGTCGAGGAGCCGAACGCCGCCCGTAAGGGCGGCATCGAGCACGATACCGGCATCCTCCTCTCCCCGTGCCGGGCTCGGCGAAAGGAGGATGGACGACAGAGCAAGAAGCGACGTTCCGACGAAAAGAGCTCTGATCATGAGGGGCCGCTGTTTCACCGGCTTATCCGTTATCCTTTGTTTGAAGTGGTTGCGGTATAAGCCGCTTCAGTATTTCCACCGCTTCCGCGGGGTTTTTTGCGCCGTGTATCGTGTCCGTTCTCTTGTCGTCGAGCGACCTCCCGGCGAATCCGGGACCGAGTCCCTCCGTTCCCCGAAGGACAACGATCGGCTTTCCGTACTGCCATGCCATCGAAAGCTCGCTCAACGTCCCGCTCCCGCCTGCGATTGCAATAACGCCGTCGCAAGAGCAGGCGATTATGAAGTTCCTGCAGTAACCGATTCCTGTGGGTATTGCGATATCGACATGCCTGTTAGCGCTCTCTTTGGAAGTGCCGGGCAGGATACCGATTATTCTGCCGGAGTCCGGGCCGGCGACATGCTCGGCTCCCCTGCATGCGGCCTCCATAACGCCGGAGAGACCGCCCGTCAGGAGGGAGAATCCAGCCCGGATGATCTCTTCTCCGGCTTCATATGCGAGATCGAGCGTTTTATCGCAGGCCCTCGAAGATCCGATTACGGCGATCAGCTTCTTCATTGCGGTTTCCTTGTTGCATATTTCTTGTACAATTTTACTACGTAGCGGCCGGAGGACAAGAAAAAGTTCGCCGGCATGCCATTTTCTATCTCTTTGTATTCTAATTAATTATATGGTATTGACTTAATTGTCAAAATATTGTATTATTATAGAGAAAGAATGTAGCATTCGGGAGGGAAGAAAAACAAGGTATGTACAAGGTTGGTGCAAAGGTAGTGTACCCTCTCCACGGGGTGGGCGAAATTTCGAGCATTGAGGATAAAACCGTTCTCGGTGAAACGAGATCGTATTATATCATAAAGCTTGCGATTTCAGATATGACGGTAATGATACCGACGCACAAATCCGATGATCTCGGGCTGAGGCTTGTTGTCACCACAAAGGTGGCCAAACAGGCTTTGAAGCTCATCGAAGAGGATTCCGTGCAGATCGATGAGGACTGGAAGGCGCGGTATCAGCACAATTTCGAGAAGATAAAGAGCGGATCGATATTCGATGTCGCGGAGGTGGTCCGGAACCTGTTTCACCGTAACAGGATCAAGGAGCTGTCGATCATGGAGAAGAAGCTCTACGAGAATGCGTACCGGCTCCTGGTGGACGAGATATCGATAGTGCACGACATGGCGAAGGAAGAAGTCCAGAGTATCGTTGCGGAGAAACTCATGAAGGCGGTTACCTAAAAGTCAACCCTTCTCGCTTTCGAGCACCAATCTTACACAAGTCGGAAGAAGGGCGGTCGGGTTCAAAAGACCTGCTTTTCGATCAGCGAACAGGAGGAGTGATTGATCGTAAGAATAGTATTCGTTATCATAACGGTGGCCGTTTCGTATGTGCTGAATATGAGGCAGCCTTTGTTCTGGCTCTATCCTCTCGTCGTTCTCGTCGCATCCGGCGGTATCGTCGGTTTCGAGATCTGGGTGAAGAGCTTTCAGAAGGAGAACGTCACGAAGCTCTTCAAGGGCTTCATCATCGGTTTGGTGCTGGGTGCCGCATTCAGCGCAATAGTCCGTTCGTTCGGTGTGGAGGTCACTCCTTTTCTCAGAGTCATCATATATCTTGGTATGATCTATCTCGGAGTCGCCCTCTTTTCACAGCTAGAGATCGGAATGGGTTTCTCCCAGGCGCCGGCCCGTAAAGGGGCGGCGCCCGAGTCCCTCAAGATCCTCGATACGAGCGTGATAATAGACGGCCGTATCGCGGACATCATCGAGACGAAGTTCATCGAGGGCATCCTCGTGGTGCCGAAGTTCGTTCTCGACGAGCTCCAGCAGATCGCGGATTCCTCGGATTCGGTCAAGCGGTCGAGGGGACGGCGCGGACTCGATGTGCTGAACAGGCTTCGAAAGAAAAAGGACATACTCCTGCGAATTACGGACAGGGACTTTCCGGAGATACCGGATGTAGACTCGAAGCTCGTAAAGCTCGCGAAAACGCTCGACGCCAAGGTGATCACAAACGATTTCAACCTGCTGAAGGTTGCGGAGATCCAGGACGTGGAGGTTCTCAACATCAACCTTCTTACCAATGCGTTGAAGCCGGTAGTGCTTCCAGGTGAAAAGATGAAGCTCGTGGTGATCAAGGAGGGGAAAGACCCGGGACAGGGAATCGGGTATCTGGACGACGGCACCATGGTTGTGGTGGATTCCGGAAAACGCTGGGTGGGCGAGAAGATAGAGGTGACGGTAACGAGCGTCCTCCAGACCCCTGCAGGAAGGATGATCTTTGCGAAGTATGAGGGGGAGTGAACAGGGCACGCTCTTCGTGGTGGGTACGCCCATAGGGAACCTGAAGGACGTAACCCACAGGGCGCTGGAGGTGTTGCAGAATGTGCGGTACATCGCGTGCGAGGACACGCGGGTGACCCTGAAGCTCCTCAACAGGTACGGTATTTCCAAGACGCTCGTCTCCTATCACTCGAAGAGCGGTGAACGTACCGCATCGAGAATCGAAAAGCTCATTGAGCAGGGGAACGATATCGCACTTGTGACTGACGGCGGTACACCGGGTGTTTCCGACCCCGGGAACGAGCTTGTCGCACGCTGTATCGAACGGGGGGTGAGAGTCGAGATCGTTCCGGGACCGAGCGCAGTATCCGCGGTGCTGTCCGGCGCGGGCATAAGGTACGCGGAGTACACCTTCTTGGGGTTTCTCTCCGCGAAGCCCTCGAGAAGGAGAAAAAAGCTTGAGACACTGAAGGATACCCGCACCGTATTCGTCATCTTCGAGTCTCCGCACCGTATCGTACGGTTTCTGGAAGACCTGCTCGAAATATTCGGCTGTGTGACGGTGTATGTCGCTAAAGAAATGACGAAGCGGTTCGAAAAGTATTATAGAGGTACGGCGGGTTCGGTTTTAGCCGAAATCGAGGCGGACGGTGTAAGGGGTGAGTATACGGTCGTCGTGGACAACAGGAAGTAATTTTGCACCGGCAAAGACGGGCAGAACGGCTTAAGTTTGATCCTTTTATTTCCGATATATCAAATGAAGGAAGGAGAGGAGAGAGATGACTATAGACAAGATAGGGCCTCTTAACAAGATACTGAAAACGCAGGGCGACATCCGGATCGATAAGACGAAAGGGACGTCCAAAAAGGACAGGGTCGAGCTCTCTCCCGAGGCGAAACGAATGGCGGAGCTCTCCCAGGTCGAAGCGAGGGTGAAGGCCGCTCCGGACGTTCGCGAGGAGCTGACCGCCGATCGGATCAAACAACTGCGGGACAAACTCGAAAACCCCGATGCCTATCTCACGAAAGAAGTCGCTGAGAAGATCGCAGAGAAGGTTGCAGAATCCTTTGGAATAGGGTAACCCTGTTCTTTTCTCTTAGATGATAAACCTGTAGTACGTGCGAGAAGGCGGAGGTACGCTCCGTCTTTTTTTTTCATGAGCCTTCGAAAACGACCGTATCCCCGTGTTCGGGGGAGCGCCCGTGCTGCGGCACAGAACGGGTGAAAGGCCGGAATCTGATACGGAGTATGAACGGTGAAGGTCTTCGAGTTTACAATACCCACCCAGATTCAGTTCGGAATCGATTCCATCGCGCGTCTCGGATATTGGGCCTACGGCATCGGTGACCGGGGCATCATCATCACCGAGAATTCGTTGACCCGGGACGGTACAATCACGAATATAGAGGGCATTCTGAGGGGGAAGGGGATCGAAACGATCCTGTATGACGGTATCTTCCCCAATGCCACCTCCGACACCATCGACGAGATAGCCCTCATTGCGCGAAACTCGCGGGCCAACGTCGTCATAGGGGTGGGGGGGTCTCGGGTATGCAATATCGCTAAGATCGTCGCGTTTTTATCGAAGAACGAGGGGGATGTGTCGGACTACATTCACGGAAAGGAGGGAAACGGCGAACGGACCCCGTATATAGAGGTGCCGACTACGTTTCGTGAAGTATACGCGCTTACCCGGTCGGCGTTTCTCACCGATGTCTTTGATCAGACGAACAAGGTCCTGAGCGCGCGCGGGATGGGTACCGATATACTCGTAATCGATCCCGTCCTTTTATCCGGTCTTTCCATGGCGACGGCGGTATATACGGCGCTCGATATCCTCTCCCTCTCGATAGAGGGATACATCTCGCTGAAGGTGAATCCGCTCGTCGAGCCGGTCCTGCTTAGGGGAATCGAGATCGTGTACTCTACCCTGCCCGGTTACGTGAAGAATCCGCTCGACGTCACGACGAGAGAGAAGCTGTGTACTGCGGGGCTGTTTACCTCGATAGCGAACATAATAACCGGGTTCGGACTGAGCTTCGCGCTGTCCATGGGCATGAACGGCAAGAACAGGGTCTCGAAAGCGATTTCGTCCTCCATTCTGCTTCCGTACATGATGGAGTATAATCTCTCCGTCGCAGCGGCGCGTCTCGCAAAGATCGCTCGCGTCATGGGAATGAACACCGAGGGTATTGCCGAAACGGAGGCGGGGGCCAAAGCCGTCAAGGCGGTAGGAGAGTTCAAGGGCCGGCTGGGGATCGACCTGGTGAGCCGTATCGGAGATCTCGGGCTCAAGAAGGATGATCTTGCCGAGGCGGCCGAAGTTGCGATACGGTTCGAGGACATAAACAGCATCCCGAGAAGGGCCTCGTTTGAAAACCTCATGGAGATGCTGGAAAAGGCGTACTAGTGTTATGTCTCAGAAATATATTGACAAAGTCTCCTTATTTTTTCAAGGATTGAATCGGCTGTAGCTGTCCACATAAAAGGACGGGAGTCAATGTTGTATTGTTTTACAAAGTGATCGATCTTTGCAGTTAGCTCTTTGACACTTTTAAACGTCCCCCGACGAATCGCTCGTTGAGTCACGATATTGAACCAAATTTCTACCTGATTCAGCCAAGAGGCGTATGTCGGTGTGTAGTGAACCTGGTATCGAGGATGTGCAGCGAGCCACCGTTTTACCGTGGGGTGCTTGTGAGTGGAATAATTGTCTACCACTAAGTGAATGTCTAAATCCTGGGGAACGTTGGCATCCACATGCTTGATAAAACCGAGATATTCCTGATGGCGATGGCGACTCTTACAGCGTGTGATGACTTGGCCGGTTGCAATGTCTAAGGCGGCGAATAAGGTGGTTGTGCCATGTCGGACATAGTCGTGGGTAACTCCTTCAACATATCCCAGACCCATGGGCAACAGGGGTTGAGTACGATCCAGGGCCTGGATTTGACTCTTTTCGTCCACGCACAATACCATGGCTTTATCGGGGGGATTCAAATACAGGCCGACGATATCTCGAACTTTCTCAACGAAGAACGGGTCGGAAGACAACTTGAAGCTGCGTTGGCGATGAGGCTGAAGACCAAAGGCTTTCCAAATGCGATGCACGGTGGGTCGGGACAGGTGAACCTCTTTCGCCACAGAACGAATCGTCCAGTGCGTGCCATCACGAGGTTTTGTATCCAGGGTCTTACGGATCAGCTCTGCCACTTGGTCGTCTGAAATCGATCGTGGTCGTCCGGCACGCATCTCATCGTAGAGGCCGTCGAGCCCTTGTTGAAGAAAGCGCTGACGCCATTTGCAGACGGATTGGGTGCTGAGTTCGACTTTTTCCGCGATCGCCCGGTTGCTCGAGCCTTGTGCGGCCATTAGAACGATTCGGGCCCTAGTGACCAAACCATGGGGAAGAGAGCGGGAACGTACAATGGATTCCAATTGTTTTTGCTCCTCATTGGAAAGGATAAGGGGTGTTTTCGGGCGTCCTGTACTCATGGGTTCTCTCCTTGATAGTATAAGGATAAACCCATGATAATATTATCTTAATAGTTATTCAAGTTAATTACGAGACAAGACACTAGGCGCAGTCATCATAACCCTTCCTTATACCGGTGATACCATTCCACGGTCTGCTCCATCCCCTCGTCGGTTGTAAACGGCGGCTCGTACCCAAGAAGGCGTTTCGCCTTTTCTATGTTGAATCCGTAGTCGTGTGATACGAGCGCGATATTGTAAGGGGTGATGATCGGCCTGCGTCTGATCCTGAGAAGGACGTACGTGAGTTCGAGAACCTTTGCCGACAAAGAAAGCCAGAACAGGGGCACCGTGCCGTCCGGCGGGGTTTTTCCGAGCTGTCTCGCAGCCGCTTCGAGAAACGTTTTCCATGTAACGTCCGCTCCGTCGGAGACGTTGTACGCCTCCCCGAATCCCCGGTCCGTGGCGAGGGCGCAGCGGACGGCGGCGACGAGGTTCTTTACGTAGCAGGGAGAGGTCAGCGTAGTTCCCCCAAGCGGCCATCGCGAGAGACCCCGCTCGATCGAGCGCAGCAGATAGAAGCTGAACTTCACGTCGAACGGACCGAACACGTTCGACGGGCGGAGGATGACGGTCTTGATCCTGTCGCTGAAACGAAGGATCACCTGCTCCGCGCGGGACTTGGAGATACAGTAGCCGTTTTTATAGGGGCGGTGCCCGCGATCCTCTTTTGTGTTCCGGTTTCCCTCCAATCCGTAGACGACGGTGGAGCTGAAGTGCACGAACCGTCGTACTCCGTTTTCGACACAGGCTTCGAGCAGGCGCTTTGTGCCGTCTATGTTGGAGCGGTAAATGCGCGCCGCGTTACCCCAGTCTTCTGTGTTCCCCGCCGTGTGAACGACCGCATCGAAGCCTTTCGTCACCTCGCCGAGCGGATCCTCCAGCGATACGTATCGCAGTTCGAAGGACGGGGGTTCTTCGGATCCCGGGCCTTTCATTTTCGACTGCAGCCTGAACAGGTCGGACGACTTCCGAACGAGTCCCGTTACGGTATAGGTCTTTTCTCGAGCGAGCGTCCGAACGACATGAGAACCGATGAAGCCGCTCGCGCCTGTGACGAGTATCTTCATTTTTATTGCCAGTGGAAAGTTTTTATGATAGGATAAAAACTTAACAATATTCTTCATATAAACAAAGGGAATAGTTGATGGTTACTGTGGAGCCGGTTGATACAAAGAGAAAGCTTCGTATATTTTTCGATCTTCCCGGGATGTTGTACAGGGATGATCCCAACTACGTCGTTCCCTTGAGAAGCGAGCTGAATAAGCAGTTCGACAGGAAAAAGAACCCCTTTTTCGCGCATGCGGAGGCCCAGGAGTTCCTAGCCTTCCGCGGGAAGGAACCCGTCGGAAGGATCACCGCAGCGCAGAATTTCAGACACAACGAATTCTACGACGACGATGCGGGTTTTTTCGGCTTCTTCGAGTGCGTAAACGACGGGGAAGTCGCCGGTGCTCTCATACGCACGGCGCAGGGCTGGCTTTTAGAACGGAACCTGAAGACCGTTCTGGGGCCGTTGAGCTTCAGCATGAACGATGACGTGTGCCCGGGGGTCCTGATAGAGGGGTTCGATACTCCTCCCTTCATACTGATGGGTCACGCGCTCCCGTACTACAAAAAGCTCATAGAAGGCGCCGGGTACGAGAAGGCCGTCGACGTGCTCGCGTTCAGGATGCCCGTCCAGCAGGAGATAAATCCGAAGTTCGTCGATCTCGCGCAGCGGATCGAGCGGACCAGGAACATCACCATCCGCAGCTTCGATCCCAAGAATTTCTGGCGTGACGCGAAGATCCTGATAGACATTTACAACAGCGCATGGGAGGGAAACTGGGGGTTCGTACCGTTTACCGAGGAAGAGTTCATCGAGATCGTGAAGAGCCTGAAGAAGATCTACATCAAAGAGCTCGTGCAAATCGCGGAGGTCGACGGCGAGCCCGCGGG
>JAFGTF010000040.1 GCA_016934265.1 Spirochaetota bacterium | reverse complement strand
TCTCCCACGACATGGTTGTTCGTAAGCACGTACACCTTGTCGTCCGCCCTCCTCACGATCACCCCGGAGCCGAGTCCGTATCGCTTGAACTGCTGCTCGCGCGGCTTTGTGTCCTCATTCTGCGGGCCGAAGAAGAAATCGAACGGAGACAAATACTGCGGTATCGACTGCGTCACGACATCGACGACGTCGATCTGGACGACGACGGGAAGCACCTTCGCTGCCACCTCACGGTACGCCTGCTGGAGGCTCTCCAGCATGCCGGCATTCACCGTCGTCGGTTTAGTTGTCCTCTCGACATGCTTCGTCTCATCCGCCACGCTGCTTGTTCCCGACGCAGTTACTATGGATACCGACAACGCGCCGGCTATGAGTACTGCAAGAACAAAAAAAACGCTTAACAGTTTTTTCGTTTTGAAACCTTTTTTGATACGCATTCGTATCACCTCCATTGATTTTTTGGTATCCTTTACGTACTGGAATATAGCAGTATAGTCTTGCAGTTTGATTGCACGAGCATTACAGTTTTGTAATGATCGAGGGTGAAAGGTGTGCTTCAACCGGCTTATCGGACCGGCCTACCCGTTCAGCGGAAGGGAGAAGGAGAACACGGAGCCCTCGCCGTACGTGCTTGCGACTGAAACATAGCCGTGGTGCGCCTCGACTATCGCCTTTACCACACCGAGTCCCAGCCCGAGACCGTCCGAAGACCCGCCGCTTCTGCCCCTGTAGCGGCGCTGCCAAATGAGCGGCAGCTCCTCTTGTGTGATGCCGACGCCGTTGTCCCGCACCGAGACCGTCGCGTGCCCGTCGTCTTTCGTCACGGTGACAAGGATATTCCCGTTCGTTCTTGTATATTTCAGCGCGTTATCGAGAAGATTCGCGAAAACCTGCCTGAGACGCGTCAGATCCGCCCGAACGGCGAGGGAATCGGGCGCCTGCACCGAAAGCGTAATCGACTTCTCCTCGGCGAGATACCGGTACAGCTCGGCCATGTCGCCGACCATCGCCGGCAGGTCCACCGTAGCGAGATCGAGCCTCATCACCCCCGTTTGGGCCTCGGATATGTCCATGAGTGCGTTCAACAGCGACCGCATTCCCTCGACCTCTTCCAGACCGTCGGCCACCGCCTTCTCAAGCTGCGCCGTATCTTCCGGGGACTGCAGTGCCGCCTCATACGACATCTTCATTCGCGCCAGAGGCGTCTTCATATCGTGCGCAACGCTGTCGAGTGAGTCCGTCATTCCCTCCATGAGGCGCTGCACCCTGTCCAGCATCCGGTTGAAAAACCGGACGAGCTCGTCTAAATCTCCCCTTGTTCCCGTCTCCGGTATCCTCTCTTGTATGTTTCCCGTTTCGATAACCTTCCGGATTGTGCTGTTCAGGCTTTCGAGCGGCCTGAGGGCACGTGCCGCTAGTGCGGCGCCTCCGGCGAAGCTTACAACCGCGAGCGGAAAGAGCACCATCGTGAATATTTCCCTAAACCGTTTCAGAGCGAAAACACGGGCCTCCACGTTCATTCCGACCTGCAGCAGATTGCCGTCGGCGAGGTTGAGCGACGCGGTCTCGAGATAGTAGAGCGTTCCCCCGGCCTGCACCCTGCGCACGGAACGATCCGGGTTCGAATAGATTTCCCGAAGACTGTCCGGATGAAGGGCACTCCAGGCCTCGGGCAGAATGACGATGAGTGTGTTTCCGAAACGGTCCGCCACCCGGATGAGAAGAAACCGGCGGTCGCCGGACAGCTTCTCCACGCTCACCTGGTTCCCCACCGACCGGAGCCCTCCGTACTCGTAGCTCGCCCACAGCTCGAGAAGCTTCTGCCGGATGGATTGGTAGTCGTCCTTCCTCAAGGTGGAGGAGAAAAAAAAGTAGATGACGCCGAAGAGGAGCGCCGAGCTGAGTATGAAGACGATGGTATACAGCAGGGCCAGACGAAGATTAATCTTTCGGGATATCTTTCTGAGGCTCCCTAAGAACATACCCAACTCCACGGATAGTATGCAGCAGCTTCGTGTCGAAGCCGCGATCGATCTTGCTCCGTAGACGGCTCACCAGTACGTCGACGACGTTCGTCTGCGGGTCGAAATGGTAGTCCCACACATGCTCCATGATTAGCGTCTTGGAAAGCACCTGTCCTTTGTTTCTCAGAAAATATTCGAGGAGCGAGAACTCGCGGGGCTGGAGCTCGATCTTCCTTCCCGCCCTGACCACCTCCCTGGTCAGAAGGTCCACAAAGAGATCGGCCGTTTCGAGCCGTACCGGCGATCGGCTCATCGTCACGCGCCGCAGGAGGGCGTGGATCCTGACGAGAAGCTCGGAGAATGAGAAGGGTTTCGTAAGGTAGTCGTCCCCTCCGGCCTTCAGTCCCCTGATCCTGTCGTCCACGCTCCGCTTCGCGCTCAGGATGATGACCGGTATCTGGAGATTTTTTTTCCTGAGCCCCTCTATGAACGTCACCCCGTCCATCCCGGGAAGCATGACATCCACCACCGCGATGTCGTATAAAGGCCGCTCACCGGGGTTTCTTGATCCCCGACCGAGCTTTGTCATTTCGAGCGCTTCTTCGGCGCTCGACACACGGTCGACCGCGAACCCCGCCTGCTCAAGTCCTTTCTTCACGAATGACGCGATCTTTCCGTCATCCTCGACAACAAGCACTCTCATGCACCGCTCCCGGTTTCATGATAGCGCAGTCTGTGAATATCATCAAGTAAATCCGGCAGTCCGCGCAGAGCGAACCGTATCACGATACCGTACGGATTATTCCGACGACTGATATTCGACACAAGAGTTCTATGGTTGATCGTCAGACGACAATATGCGTGTGTAATCTGTTTCTGTTGATGTATTCACCGGAGACTGCGTTCTTCGAACGCTGCGGTTCCTGGTGACCGCCGTACATCCTTACACAATTGATTTCATAAAACGAAGTACTGCGTCCTCGCATTGATTCGAATAAACCGCCGAGAATCAATTACTCCGTAATCCCGAAAACCCCGATGATCACCGCTTCGTGCCCTGCCCGATGGTTTCGATCGCTGAAGAATAAACAAAGGCTTCTTGAGGAATCCGGTTTCGCAGGCAGCCTTGCCTATCTGCCGCCCGAAAGATAGTACTCGATCGTGGAGACGACCCTGACCGTCTTGTAGTACTGTTTTCCCTCGTACGCTTCGCCGACATTGTCTCGCGGCAGGATGACGAAGACCCCCTGGTTGGCCCTTCGTATCCCGCTGATCTCGCTGCCGGAGTCCGTTGCGAACTTTTCCGCGGCCTTTCTTGCATTCGCAGTGGCCTCGGCGATCATCTCCGGTTTTATCTCATTCAGGCGGGAGAAGAAATAGGTGGGACCGCCCGCCCCCTCGTACTCGGGCGAGAGCACGACCCCGGCGTCGACGAGGTCACCGATATCCTGACTCGCCGCACGAATCAGGTCAGGTCTCTGTGACCGTACCATAACGGTCTGGGATATGATATACCGGCTTGAAACTTCCGTGCTCCGGTAGGGATTGGAGAGCAGGTCGTTCACCATTAGGTTCTGCATCTCGATGGAGTCTTCACCGATGTCGTGCGTTTTTAGAAAACGTATCACGTGGTCCAGGCTCTTTTTGATTGCGGCCTGTGCCGAAGAAAGCTCATCGTCGGTGGCGACGAACCGAAGCGGCCAGAGCGCGATATCCGGCTCTACATCACGCTCCGCTATCCCCTTGACCGTAACGAAGCGGTCCGCCTTTCTGCTCTTCACGAACCCGCTGCCGATGAAAAAACCGGCCGCGGCGATACCGACCGCCAGTATGGCCGCACATGCGAGATAGTGCCGAACCTTCATGGTTTCCCCCTCTCAATGCGTGCGTTTCGGGCCTTTTCTATCAGTGTATACCATTCGTGCTGATATCGCAACCGATTATTGCACGCCGCCCGAAGACGGCATCCGTAATTGCTTCCTATGCGGGTCTGAATCGTACGGATGGGTGGCGTGCGTCCTCTCATTTCGATATTCGTGCGTATCGTATCGATAGCGCTCGCAATGCTTCCGTGATATACTGTTAGAGGAGTCTTGAATATTAACGGCTTCTGTTCGCGACCGCGGAGACGGGAAGAAGGGTACGATTAACTACTCTTCGCAGGCGCCGCCGAAAACCGGCATTCCGCGGCCCTTACCCTATTTTTTGCGAAGAGACCCCTGAGGATGCGGGGTCACAGAGAATGATGCTTCAAGATACCATCGGGAACTGAAGGAGTCTTGTCTAATGAAAAAAAATACCTTGACCGTTCTGGTCATCGGGGCGGCCGCGATCGCCTGCGGTGCTCTGGCGACGGCGCTTCTTCGGGGAGCTGGAAAAGATGGGGGACTGGATTATCTCGTTAGCAGCGCGGAGTACCTCTTGGAGAGCGTATACCGCGAGGGATATTTCGAGAAACGGATCGATTACAATGACCCCGTCCTCAACGAACGCAAGGTCTTCATCACCACCGACCTCGACGAGAAACACGCCCAACTGGCCATGAAAAAGCTTTTGTATCTCGATATAACGGGGCCTAAAACTCCCATCGACCTCTATATCGATACCTCGGGCGGCAGCGGGGGTATGATGCTCTCCTGCTTCATCCAATCGCTCGGCTCGCCGGTCAACGTCTATGCGCTCGATTTCTGCTGCTCCGCCGGCACGCTCGTTCTCGCGAGCGCCACCGGCACGCGGTACGCGTTCAGCACCTCGAGTATCATCGTCCACATAGTCCCCTCCGAATCCTGCCCCGAGGACGATGAAACCTACAACCCCGAGGCACAGGAACGAAGCATCAACGCGCATTTCTGGGAACGCGTTTCCGCCCTTCCACCGGAGCTCTACGATATCGGGAAAAACCGGTACTACAACTTCACCGCCGAACAGGCGCTCGAGTTCGGTATTATCGACGAGATCATCGAGATCACAAGGGATAATACTTGAAATATGCGGGATGGTGTATTGCGGCAAAACCGGCCTGCTTTTTTGGCATGTCGCTTCAGAGTACGGCTGAAGAAAAAGACTTTCGTATCCGGATTACCACGTGAAAGGGGGGCCCCTTACGGCCGTGGCTTCATGACGGATACATGTTACTGTTTTAGATCAAACACCACGACCGCCCGAAGCAGCTCTTCCTCCCCCCTGGCGAGCCGCTCGAAGAGTGCAGTTGCATCATGGAATGAAACCTCCCTCTCCACGAACCGAGAGGCGAGTGACGTCTCGTTTTCGACGATTTCGATCGCAGTACGAAAATCCTCGTCGTTGTAACAGTACACCCCCTGTATGGTTTTCTGCCCGACCACCACGTCCTGCATGTCGACCTCTATCATCCGCTGTGCGTTCCCGACCCATACTACGCTTCCGCCTGTCTTCGTCACGGCCATGGCGGTCTTCACGCTCTGCGAAATGCCGACGGCCTCGAACGCGATATCGGCTCCTTTCCCGTCGGTCTGCGAAAGCACGCTCTCTACCGGGTCCTCTTTGGTGAAATCTATCGGCACGGCGCCGATCTCTTTCGCCATGTCGAGCTTCCGTTCGATCTGGTCCACCACGTAGACCTTCCTCGGTTTTTCTCTGAATACCGCGACGAGTATCGTGAGCCCGATGACGCCGGAGCCGACTATCACGACCGTATCACCCTTTCTGATCGCCGATCTCCGAACAGCCCCGACGCCCACTGCAAACGGCTCAACGAGCGCGCCGTACGCAAACGGCATGGCCGCAGGTACGGAAAAAAGGTTTCTCTTCGGCACCGCAATGTACTCGGACAGACCGCCGGTCAGGCCCATGTTGACCCCCACCATCCGCTTGTCGAGACATACGCTCGTCTCCCGTATCCTGCACATGTCGCAGGCGCCGCAGTATAGGATCGGCTGGACCACCACCCGGGCTCCGATTTCGAAGCCTCGTACGCCGGTTTTTACAGCGTGCACCTCTCCCGCGATCTCGTGTCCCATCACCATGCCGGGGACTCGCCGTCCCGTCTTGCCCGAGAACCCGTGTATATCGCTTCCGCACATTCCGACCGCACGCACCCTGACGACGATCTCGTCTTCGTTCGCCTCGGGATTCTCTATCTCCTCCATGTCCATCCTGTACGGTCCCTTATACACAAGCGCCTTCATCGTTTCTTCACCGCCTCAATCACCGATTTAACTATGCCGTCCGCGTCGAGGCCGTGCTTGGCAAGAAGCTCCTGTGCGGTACCCGACTCCCCAAACGTGTCTTTTACCCCAAGCCGT
>JAFGTF010000039.1 GCA_016934265.1 Spirochaetota bacterium | reverse complement strand
GTCAAGGTAATGGGCTACGATTTCGATGCGATCGACAAGGAGAACATCGAGAAGGGAGTCTATGACATGACTCTCGCACAGAAGCCGTCGAACATGGGTATCTACTCGGGCTTGGTCGCGTACGCGTATCTCATGGGTGCGCGCGAGCTTCCGAAGAGAGTTCCCACCGGCTACTTCGTGGTAACGAAGGACAACATCAAGGATCCCCAGACGCTGAAGTGGCTGTACAAGCAGGAGCTGTAGGATCCGCACATAGGATTTCGAGGGAGGAGCGGGGATTTTCACCCGCTCCTCACCTATAAAGATCGTTCGATACAGACAAGGAAAGGGTAATGGAGAGATCAATCGACAAGCAATCGAAGGCAGGGTTCGACACGGGGGCGGTGATGAAGGTGGTAGGCAGGATGTGGTCCCTTTTATTTCTCATCGTGTTGATCGTGGTGTTCTCTTCCAGGGGGGTAAACCTGTTCACCCTGAAGAGCCTTCAGAACATACTGCTCGCTTCGATCATGGTAATGCTGGTGGGAATAGGAGAGACCTTCGTCATCATATCAGGTGGAATCGATATCTCTCCAATGTACGTCGTCGGGCTCTCCGGCGTGTTCGGGGCCATACTGCTGAGGGACCTCCACGCCGCAGGGCATCCCGACACGATTGTGGTGATCGTCGGATTCGTCGCAACGCTCGTCATCAGTATCCTGCCGGGGTTTGTGAACGGCCTGCTCATTACGAAGCTGAAAGTGCCGCCGTTCATCGTAACCATCGGGACCATGTCGATCGCCGAAGGGGCGGTTTTGATGCTCACCCGGGGACAGCACATATCGGGCCTGCCCGCTCTCGCAGGATCCTTCGGGAATTCGTACCTCTTCACGCACGTGGGAAAGAAGGGCTTTTCTTTCTTATCACAGCCGGCCCTCGCAGGAGGGAAAGCGGTCGGCATCATACCAATACCGGTTCTCATTCTCGCCCTTGTTGCCTTCATGATGGCGCTGCTCCTCAGGCGTACGGTCTTCGGAAGGCATGTGTATGCGATCGGCGGCAACGTGCAGGCCGCGCGGCTCTCGGGGATTCCGGTGGACAGGGTCCTCGTCAAGGTCTATATAATGGCCGCCCTTATGTACGGATTCGCCGGCATGCTGTACGTAATGCGGTTCTGCTCGGCGTCGCCGACTGCGGGCGAGCCGTTGCTCATGAGCTCCATCGGAGCGGTGTGTATAGGGGGAACGAGTCTGTCGGGAGGCACGGGCACGGTCGGCGGAACGGTCATCGGGGCTCTCATCATCGCGGTGCTCCAGACGGGCCTCGTTCTCATGGGCGTTTCCCCCTTCTGGCAGTACATCGCGACGGGAAGCGTGATCATCCTCGCCGTGTTCTTCGACCAGTTCAAGTCGCGGTTTTTAAAGGAGTGAGCAAGATCCGGCGAACGTACCGGACAAAACATAGAGATATCCGAAAGCGAAGGAGTCTGCAATGGAAGAACGATACGCTGAAATAAAGGGTGCGCTGAAGGCGCGGATGCGGGCGCTCACCGAATACCGCTATATACGGGAAGCGAAGTTCAATCTCGGATCGGTCGCGGGAAATCCTGTGGATCCCGGATACGACGATGCCTCCTGGCAGGACATCATCCTCCCTTTGAACTGGGACAATACACAGGATGCGTGGTTTCGAATAGAAGCGGTCGTGCCGGAAAAGGTCGACGAGATATCGGTCGGCGGATCGGAGATGAAGGTGAGGGGAAAGAGCGTGTGGGCGAACCCCGTGCTCAACATGCACGGACAGCTCTACATCGACGGTGAGATGGTGATGGAAGCAGCAAACTGGTTCGATCTCAGCTTCTTCAATCTCGTCGCCGACGGGGTGAAGCCGGGCGACCGGCACACCATCGCCGTCCACACGGAGGGAAAGGAGGGCGTCGTCGTGTACTACTCCGCCCTTCCGGAGATGGAGATACGCTACAGCAACGTCGACGAGAAGCAGATCGAGATAGAGGCGTTCCTCCAGGAGATTCGTTTCGCGGAGGGGCTGCCGGACGGTACCGCGGTCTTGGACGGGGTCCTGAAGGGGTCCGGTCGCGACGAGATCATGGATATGCCTTTGGAAACGCTCATCGAATTCATCCACGCCAAAGAGGAGGAGATGACCCCGCTAAAAAAAGCGGCAAAGGAGCATGAGATCTATCTCGCGGGCTATGCGCACATAGACATGAACTGGCTCTGGCCCATGGACGAGACGATAGAGCTGTGCAGGGCCACCGCGGAATCGGTCGACAGGGTCATGACCGAGCACAACGAGCTCTGCTATACGCAGAGCCAGGCCTTTACCTACAAGGCGATGGAAACGCAGCATCCGGAGTACTTCGAAATGATAAAGAGGAGGTTCGAGGAGGGAATCTGGGAAATCGCGGCACCCGCATGGGTCGAGCTCGACCTGAACATGGCAAACGGGGAGGCCATTGCGCACCAGATCCTCCTGTCCAAACGATACCTGAAGGAGAAGTTCGGCAACGATCCGAAGCTCTTTCTGTCGCCGGACACCTTCGGCCACCCGTGGACGCTTCCGCAGATCCTTAAAAAAAGCGGAATATCGTACTACTATTTCATGCGTTCCAGCGACCCCGACCGTGACATATTCTGGTGGCAGGGCCCGGACGGATCGAGGGTCTTGGCCTTCAACAGCTCCTATCTCGGCGGTATGAACTCGGAAATACTGGTCGATGTCGCGCAGTTTTACAGGAACACCCTCGGGCTGAAAAGGGTGATGTACGTATACGGAATAGGAGACCACGGCGGAGGGCCCACGCTCGAGGACGGACGGCTCGTCAAGATACTCCAGACGAAGCCGATCTATCCGACGCTTCGCTACAGCACCATGGAGCGGTACTACGAGATTCTCGAGAAGGAGAAGGTAGACCTCCCCGTGTCCGACGGCGAGATCAATTTCGTGTTCGACGGCTGCTACACGACGCACTGGGACACAAAGGTGCACAACCGTACGTGCGAGAGGCTGCTTCTGGAGGCGGAGAATGTCGGCGTCGTTTCTTTGCTTCACGGCGGCCGCTACCCCGACCTCCAGGAGGGGTGGGAGATCACCATGCTGAACCAGTTCCACGATATCCTGCCGGGAAGCGGAATACGCCAGACGTATGAAGTCCCGAACGCCCAGGCGGAGAAAGTGGAGGCGTTCTGTGAGAAGTCGATCTCCGAGGGCCTCAGCCGCATCGCGGGAATGGTGGAGAGGAAAAAAGAGGGCAGGTGTGTCCTCGTGTTCAACAACCTTTCGTGGAAGAGGACGGGCGCGGTACGGATCGGGCGGTATCCGGAGTGCCCTTCGTCCGTCGTCATAAAGGACGAAGACGGCCGTGAGTATCCGGCGCAGACAGTCGGCGACGACATCGTGTTCGTGGCGGAAGACGTTCCCTCCTTCGGATACAGGGTGTTTTACATCTGTGAGGGAATGACGGAAGGCCCGGACATCGTGAACGGCCGTTTCGTTCTCGAAAACGAAAAGCTCGCCGTAAAGCTCGATCCGGGCACCGGTACGATCGCATCCGTATACGACAAGGCCGCACGCAGGAACGTGATGGAGGAAATGTGGGACGAGGGTGCGTATCCGACGCATACGTTTCCTCTCAAGACGATGACCATAGAGTCGGTCATCCCGACTACGAGACTGGTGAGAAACAACGATCTACAGGTGCATCTCGAGGAGCCGCACGGCATGTCCGCCTGGGTCATAGGACCCGTACGGCAGATATCCTCGCTTGTCGAGGGTGCTGAGGTCGAGCTGGTCGCGAACGGTCCGGTCATGGGAGCGGTGCGTGTAACAAAACGGTACAACAAATCGGTGATCACCCAGGATATCGTCCTCTACCGGGGCGTCGACAGGATCGATTTCGATACGACGATCGAGTGGGGGGAGAAGGCGGGGCCGAAAGAGCTCTCGCCCATGCTGAAGGCGAGCTTCACCCCGAGCCTCGGGAGAACGAAGGCGACATACGAGATTCCGTACGGGAGCATAGAGCGGAACGCCGACGGGAGGGAGGTCCCCGCGCTTCAGTGGGCGGATCTCTCCGACGACGAATACGGTATGAGCATCCTTACAGATACGAAATACGGGTTCGATGCGAAAGGGAACACTATGCGCATCACGCTGATCAGAACGAGCTATGAGCCCGATCCGGATCCCGACAGGGGTACGCACAGCTTCGTGTATTCGCTCTACCCTCACAAGGGGGGGTGGAAACAGGCGCACAGCGAGAGGAAGGGATACGAGCTCAATCATCCCCTCCGCTGCGCCTGGTGCGAAAAAGAAGGCGGATCGCTGCCCGGGACCGGATCTTTCATCGACGTGGAGGCAAAAAGCGCCGTCATGACCTGCGTCAAGAAGGAGGAGGGGAAAGCGGGTATAATCCTGCGCTTCTATGAGAGCCAGGGAAAGAACTGCAGCGTGAAGGTAGATTTCGGATTCGACGTGAAACGCGCGGAGGAAACCGATATAATCGAACGGCCGGTGAATCAGGCGGCCTGTGACGTGAAAGCCAATGTCATGCGGTTCGACCTGAAGCCGTACGAGATAAAGACCTTCAGGGTGGACCGGTAGCGGCGGTAGTATCGGGAACATGACGGTTAGCGTGGAAAATCGGGGAGCCGGGGAATGGGGATAACGCGTGGGGCGAT
>JAFGTF010000038.1 GCA_016934265.1 Spirochaetota bacterium | reverse complement strand
TCGCCGTTTCTACACGGAGAACGTTTTATGTATACGATGGAATCCTAAGGGATTCGGACGGCCGTCTTGTCGAAACGTTCCCGTAAATGGACTCTTGCCGGCACGGAGAACGTTTAATTAATACAATGTAATCCTGACGGATGCCTCAGGTTGTCAACAATCCGATAAAAGGAGCGGGAGGGATTCCCGAATCCGAAGGAACCCCTTTTTTTGAGGTATGATTTTCCGTTATGGATATTGCGGGCCCCTTGAAGAGCCTCTTTCTTGAATACAAAACTGCGCATGCCCGGTCTTACGGTTTGCGATCGGGACTCATACGTGTTCGTGAAATTTGAGAAGTGCTTTCTACCAGTGTGGCCACACGCTGATACTCTTTTGGCACGACAGCGGACTCTCGACGGTTCCGCCCCATTCTGTCGAAACGCGTCCGGGCCTTCGGCCCGCTTTTTAGCACTATCATCCTATTCCTTCACCCGGAAATACGACCATATAGAGAGCGATACGACGATTATCAGGCCGTAGATGAGCTGTGTCCAGAAACCGGTGAGACCGATGGCGACGATTCCTCCCTCGAGAGAACCGATGATGAGCGCACCGATAAAGGTGCCGAATATCGTGCCCATACCGCCGAAAACGGAGGTGCCGCCGATAAACACCGACGCGAGGGTGCGCAGCAGGTATCCTTCCCCCATGGAAGGCCAGAGATAGGTGACCTCGAGGCTTGCAAGTATACCCGCGAGCGATGCAAAAAAGCCCATCTGCATGAATACAAAAAACTTCACGCGGTTCACCCGGATCCCCATCATACGTGCGCTCTCGGAGTTGTCGCCGATGATGAGAACATGCGAACCGAATCGGTGGCGCTTCAGAAAGGCCCAGAAGCCCATGGCTAGAAACAGCATCCACAGAGCCTGCGCCGGAACCACGCCTCCGAGCCTGCCGACGAAAATTTTGAAAATGACCGTTGTATTTACCGGGACAAGGGTCTCTCCGAATCCCTGACCGCAGACATTTACGAGACCGCGCCACAAAAACATCGTTCCTATCGTTGCGACGAGCGACGGTATCTTTATCTTTACTGCGAGCACGCCGTTAAACGCGCCACCTGCGATACCGGTGCAGAAGCAGGCCAGTACGGCGAGGAGGATGACTATCTCGGGATTGATTCCGCGATCTATCATGACGTTGACGAGCTTTGCAAAGACCCAGCCGGAGAAACCCATAATGGAGGGAAACGAGAGGTCCATCTCACCCGCGATGATTACGAGGGTGATGGCGAGCGCCATGATACCGGAGAACGGGATGGTTGACATGAAAGAGTAGTAGATATCGAAACGGCTGAAGGTTCCGGGGCTTCCGATGAAGAACAGGATGAAAATTCCTCCGAAGACCCCGAGGATGCTCAGCTCAAGCCTTCTCTCCCTCGATCGTGCGGTCCGCAACATTCCTCCCCCTCTTTTTTCGCCAAACGATAACAAGAGGTAATTCAGACCCGAAGCCCGAAAACCAGCAAGCCCCGGGGATACGTCTGCGTATCCCCGGGGTATCTCTATTTCATGCTGCCGGTCTTTGCAAGCAGAACCATCCGTTCTACGAGCTCGTCCTGGGAGATGTCCTTTTTATTGAATTCTCCTGCGACATTTCCCCGGTCGAGGATAACGAACCTGTCCGCCACCGGATATACGTAGTAGATGTTGTGACTGATGAAGATAGCGGATTTTCCCTGCTCTTTGATGTTGCGTACGAAGTCGAGCGCCTTTTTCGTCTCCGCGATGGAAAGCCCCATCGTGGGCTCGTCGAGTATTATCAGCTCGGCGTTGAAGAAGAGCGCCCTGCCTATCGCGACCCCCTGTTTTTCTCCACCGGAGAGAAACTGTACGATCGAATCGGTACTGATAGCCTCCGAGGTGAATCCCATCTGATCCCGCAAGATACGGTCCGTTTCCTCCCGTTGTTTCTTTATCCTGATAAATCCGAGCCGACCGGTAAGCTCTCGTCCCATAAAGATGTTCCTCCACAGCGTTTGCTGCTCGGATAGCGCCCGCTCCTGGTAAACCGTTTCGATGCCGAGTTCTCTCGACCTGTCTACGGAATGGATGGTGATTCGCTCCCCCTTGTAGTATATTTCTCCACCATCAGGACGGTGCACCCCTGTGAGTATTTTAATAAGCGTGGATTTTCCCGCACCGTTGTCACCGATGAGACCGACAATCTCATTCGATCGGATATCGAAGTCCACCCCTTTGAGTACTTCGACTTTACCGAACGATTTCTTGATTTTCGACATCGAAACGAGCAGCTTGGAACGAGCGGAATTCATGGTCAACGTATTCCTTTCTGTGCCAGCGGTGCGACGAAATCTATATTGGTCTTGTCGATAAGCGCGGCTCCCGTGTCTATATGGAGACCGGCGAACCCGTATTTCTTCGTCAGGCAGACCTGAAGGACAGGAAGGTACCCCTGCAGGTACGGCTGCTGGTCGAGCACGACGTCCACATACCCCTTCTTTATGGCATCCACCGTTGCGGCGGAAAGATCGAATCCCGCGATGAAGATATCATCGGGGCGTTTTCTCGCGGCCTTCATGTAGGTCTCGGCGGTGGCGGTTAGGCCTCCGTGGTCCGTTATGATGAGCTTGACGTCGGGGTTCTTTGCGACGTAGCCCGCGAATACGGGGGTTCCCTGCGCCGCTTCGGCGTTGACGGCGTCCGAGATCTCAAGGTAGTCCACCCTGAGTCCCGCCTCTTTTAGGGCGTCGACGCACCCTTTTGACCGCAGTCCCCTCGTTTCCTGAGAGATGAGACCCCAGACCATCGCCTTGTCGCCCCTCTTCAGACCGGCACGCTTAATCGCTCCGGTCGCAAGCATGACACCGGACGGATAGAGCTCCTGACCAACGTACCCGAATCCGGCGTCCTTGTACTTATCCTCAATAGGCGGCAGTGAGGTGTTCTGGCTCGTTACGATGATGCCTTTTGCTATGGCTTCGTCCACAAGCGGACCAAACGCATCCGGGCCGGGGTGACCCATGATGCAAATCGCATCGGGCCTCCTGGCAACGGTATCCTTGAACTGGGCGATCATCTTATCGGGGATCCAGTCCGAGAATATGTAGTCGACCTTGCATCCAAGGTCCTGCTCGGCGGCTTTCGCCCCCCTGTATACGACGGAAGCGAACGGGCAGCCGGGAGGACCACCGGGGAAGAAGACCACATGTACATCTTTGAAGTGTTGATCCGCACAAAAGGCGAACTCAAAGGTTACAAGCAGAAAGACGACGATAAAAAGCAGATACAGGATCTTGCGTTTCATGACATCCTCCTTATGGTATTGTATAAGAAAAATAAAATCGGCATCACCTCCTTGTCCGCGTACAGGAAACACACCGCATACGACAAGCGGGCGGAAACATATTGCAACTATCGGATTCGGTGAGCGTCCTTCGTGTATTCAGGATTATATGCTGGAAGCGCTAAAGGTGTTCGAATAATTACACCACAATTATACAATATTGTCAAGAAGTTTGGTATCTTTAGAGTATGGGCGCTTTCACCGTATGTGTCGCGGAGTCCTGATCGTAGTCCAGGACTATGAAGGGGAGCGCACCGCCGCCGTCCGGATAGGCAAGCACCTTTCTTGTGTTGTTGGCGTCGTCGAGCATTGGGCCTACCGGAAAAAACTTCTCCTGCACAAGGCGGGCACCGTCGAAATATACCATGAGGAAACCGAAGGAGGTGTTCACGTCGTCGCTCGAATCGGGTTCCGTGGTATAGAGAACGAGCCGTTTGTCCGCGTCGGTTTTAACGCCCCACATACCGAAAAACTGTCCATCCTGATATGTATTGACCCCGCTGTTGAGAAGCCGTGTGAGCTTTTCGTTTTGAAGCTTCAACACCGTAATCCCGCCGCCCGAATTTTTCCCACCTATCTCGCATACGATCTCGTCCTTATTGTCGCCGTCCAGATCGAACGCCGTTATTTTCTTCACCGGGAGCGGTCTGAGGTATTCGATCTTATCCTTTAGCTGTATTCTATCCCTGTTCATCTCCATCCGGGATGCCTCGATGTAGAAGGTCTCGGTGCCGTCGTTGTCCGCGATTCTGTTCTTGCGCATGGATACGATCCAGGTGTCTTTTCCGTCGAGAGAACCCATGGCGAGAATCTCCGACTGCAGTTTGTAGACGAGGCTCAAGGCATTCCGATCCTGCTGGAAGCTGTACAGGCTGCAGTAACCGCCTGCACATACCGATACGAGCGACGCCTCGGAACCCGGACCGGACAGTACGGATACTTTATCCACCGAGGAGCTCATCAGCTTGATCCGGTAGGCCTCTTCATAGCGGCCTTTCTGTTTCTCATAACCGACGAGGCTCTTATACCTTCCGTTTTCCTCGTCGACTACGAACGCGATCTCCGAAACACCGTTTTTATTGAGGTCGCCTGAAGATAGAAGGGATGATACCTCCTGTATCGTCCCAATCGAGTTGAGAGTCACCCGTTTCGGCGGGGATGTCGGGGTGGGCGACGGGGGATCAGGCGCTGTGGTCTCTTCGGTCTGCTTTTTCTCCTGCTTTAAAAGGAATTGGCCGTACATCCATCCTTCTATGCCGCTCTTCTCGAGTTTTATCCGGTACCAGTAGTTTTTCATTCCCTGGATTTCACTTAGAACCCCGTCTTTCTCCAACACGGACGCCAGCGTGTTCTTGTTCACCTTGGTCAGTATCTCATGCCCGAGGCCGGGTCCTTTCCGCACCCGCACGTGGTCGCCTGTGACAAGCACCTCGTCGCCCGGGTTCAGTATGCCGTTCGGCAGCACCGTCACGTCGGCGGAGAGAGTGAGCGCGCCTAAAAGAGGGACACACGCGATCAGGATCGCGGCGATCAGTATCGCCAAGATCCTGATCGCATCGAAACGATAGTTTCCGCCGGCCCGAACAAGGGTACCAAATCTTTTCATGGGAATATTCCTTGAATATGAATGTATCCTTTATTATTCTTATCGTACCGGTCTCGAAAAAGTAAACCTTTATTGAGGAGTCGGCCGTGAAAGACCCGGAACGGGTGGTGATCGCGAAGGAGTGCTGCAAGGGGTGTGAGCTCTGTATCGACGCATGCCCCAGGGGGGTCTTGGAGATGTCGGAGGAGATCAACAGTTCGGGCTATCACTACAGCGTATTTGCGAATAAAAAGGATTGTAACAGTTGCACCCTGTGCGCCGTTATCTGTCCGGACATGTGTATCGAGGTCTACAAGTAGGGCCGGTCATTAGGGTTTTTCTTTACTATTTTGCGACGGAGCCTACTCATGGGTGAAAAGGTGCTGATGAGGGGAAACGAGGCCCTCTGTGAAAGCGCGATAATCGCGGGATGCAGGTTCTACTTCGGGTATCCCATAACCCCACAGAACGAAGTTCCCGCATATATGGCCCGGAGGCTTCCGGAGGTGAACGGATGCTTCCTCCAGGCGGAAAGCGAACTTAGTGCCATCAACATGGTCTGGGGGGCGAGCGTCGCGGGAAAGCGTGTGATGACTTCATCCTCCTCCCCCGGCATCAGCCTCATGCAGGAGGGAATTTCCTATCTCGCCGGCGCGGAGCTTCCCGCAGTGATAGTCAACATAATGCGGGGCGGCCCCGGCCTCGGCAGTATCGGTCCATCCCAATCGGATTATTTCCAGGCAACGCGCGGGGGAGGGCACGGCGACTACAGGACCATTGTGCTCGCTCCGCAGTCGGTACAGGAGATTGCGGATATAATGATCGACGCATTCGATCTCGCCGACATATACCGGAATCCGGTCGTCGTGCTCGGAGACGGGGTTATCGGTCAGATGACGGAGCCGCTCGTCCTGCCGAAACCCTCGACCCGTACGCTGCCGCGAAACGACTGGGTGCTAGACGGCGCCTCGGGGAGGGACGCGAGGGTCGTCATGAGCCTGAGGCTCTCGCCGCCCGGTGCGCTCGAGACGCACAACCTCCATCTGAAGGAGAAGTTCTGTGAAATGGAGAGGAACGAGGTCCGCTATGAGGAGTACGAACTCTCCGATGCACAGCTCGTCATCGTCGCGTTCGGTACCGCAGCCAGAGTCGCGCGGACATGCATGCAGAAGGCGCGCGGCCTCGGGATGAAGGTCGGGTTGCTCAGGCCCGTAACGCTCTGGCCGTTCTGTGCGGACGCGCTCGGGGCGCTTGCCGAACAGAGGAGGGTGAAAGCCTTTCTCACCGTGGAGATGAACCTCGGCCAGATGCTGGAAGACGTACGGCTCGCGGTCCTAGGCAGAAAGGATATTTTCTTCTACGGTAGGACAGGGGGCTCCGTGCCGGACGAAGACGAGCTGTTCGGGAAGATAACGGAGGTGTTCTCATGAAGGCCGTATACGAAAGACCGAGGACATTGCGGGATACCCCTATGCACTACTGCCCGGGGTGTGGTCACTCCATCATACACAAGCTTCTCTCACAGAGCATCGACGAGCTCGGCATCAGGGAGCGCACGATAGTCGTCGCGCCGGTCGGCTGCTCGGTGCTTATCTACAACTACCTCGACTGCGACGGGAGCGAAGCGGCGCACGGGAGGGCGCAGGCGGTGGCGACGGGCCTAAAGCGGGCGAGGCCGGAATGTGTGGTCGTCTCGTATCAGGGCGACGGGGACCTCGCAGCGATCGGGACCGCGGAAACGATCCATGCGGCGAACAGGGGAGAGAAATTCTCGGTTATCTTCGTCAACAACGCCATCTACGGTATGACCGGAGGGCAGATGGCGCCCACCACTCTTGCCGGACAGCCGACAAAGACGACGCCGTTCGGACGCGACCCGAAGGAGATCGGGCCGCCGCTTCGGATGTGCGAGCTGTTGAGCGGGCTCGAAGCGCCGGCGTATATAGAGCGGGTATCCGTTCACGACGTCAAAAACGTGCTGCGTACGAAGAAGGCGATCAAAAAGGCGCTCAAAAACCAGATCGAAGGTGCAGGGTACAGTTTTGTCGAGGTGCTCTCAATGTGTCCGACGAACTGGGGGATGACGACTCGACAGGCTTCGTCCTGGATAGAGGAGAATATGATTCCGTACTATCCCCTCGGAGTTTACAAAGACAGAGGAAAGGAGCGGAACGCGAAATGACACAAAAGGTCATCATAGCCGGGTTCGGCGGTCAGGGGGTGATCCTTGCGGGCAAGCTCCTTGCATATACCGGAATGGTGGAGGGAAAGAACGTCTCTCATATTCCGTCCTACGGGGTGGAGATGAGAGGAGGAACCGCCAACTGTGCGGTGATTATTTCGGACCAGGAGATCGCTTCTCCGCTGGTCGTCCATCCGACGAGTCTTATCGTATTGAACAAGCCGTCACTTCTGAAGTTCGAAGACAGCGTAACGCCTTCAGGACGTATACTGGTCAACGAATCGTTGATCGACAGGGAGGTAAAACGGAAAGACGTTGTGGTGCTCTACGTCCCCGCGAACAAAATCGCCGAAGAAGCGGGAAACGGGAGATCGAGCAACATGGTGATGATCGGAGCCTGGCTTGCGGTCACCGGGCTATTTTCGCAGAAGACGATAAAGGAATCACTCCCCCGGGTCGTATCGAAGAGAAACCTCCGCTACAACGAAATAAACGAACGTGCGATAGACATGGGATACGAGTACGCGAAAAACGCCGGATGATCAGGAAGTTTCCCTCCTGCTTTCGGATTTCAGCGTTTTTATCCTCTCCTCGACCTGTTTGATCTCGTTTTCTATTCCCCGTATCTTCAGCATGTAGTTCAACGCTTCCTCATCGTCTTTCAGATTGTCGATCCTCTTTTCGGAGAAGAGAGTATACGCCTTGCCACCGAGATCGGTCATGAGGCGCTCCGCCTGCTTGGTCAGATTGTACTTTTCCACGGAGAGCACGCTGTACTGGCTGTACTCGTTGACTTTTTCTCCGAGCGAGGATGCCTTCTGCTTGAGTGTGTCCTTTACTCTTTCCCAGAAGCTCTTCATTGCTCCCTTCCTTCCGTCTATTTCATCAGTTAAAGGTACGGTCAAACCGCGGCGCAAGCAAGCTGAAACGGCAGCTTTAGAAGGAGGCGCTGATGTTGAGGTACGCGGTAACGAAGTCCTTGGCCTGTGTGACAAGATTGAAATCGATCTTCACCTTCCAGGTGACACCGGCTGCGTAGACGCTGATATAGGGGGAAAGATATATACCCATAGTCTCGACGCTGTTCGTCTGGATATTAAGCTCCCCGCCTGTCGAGAAGGTGCTTGCCTTCGGTGCATAGTTCAGATTGAAGTTGAAATCGAGGTCGTTCGTCTCGTTCGTCGGGCCGAAGCTTCGGGTGAGGTAGCTGTAGTGGACGCCGGGCCGGGTGAAAACCGAGAGGATGATGTTCCAGTTGTTCATCTTGAACCATTCTTCCATGAGAAGATAGAAATCGTCGAAATC
>JAFGTF010000037.1 GCA_016934265.1 Spirochaetota bacterium | reverse complement strand
TTCTCGATTAGGATGAAAAAGGAGGATTTCAGTGACGGCTTCTGAACGATACACGACACAGGTAGGCAGATGGGTATCACTGCTTCGTGATGCGGACGAAAGGAGGCTGGCCACGATCCGAGACGCCCTGTCGATCAGCCGCCTGCAGTGGATGGAGGAGAACGCGGAAATTCTGTCTTCCATACAGGGCGATCCCCTCGAGAAGGCCTACCGGGTAATACTGTACAAGATAGGCATAGAGGAGCATGAAGCCCCCGTGGCATTCAGGGATGAAACGAAGCTCGTGTTTCATTCGATAAACAGCTGTCCCACCCTGACGGCGTGTATGGCGCTGGGCCTCGATACGCGCCGGATCTGCCGGACCGTGCTCGAGCCTCCGACCGACCTTCTCGTGAAGAGGGTGGACGAAAATCTTTCATTCGGCAGGAACTATGACGTCATCCGGCCGCAATCTGCCTACTGCGAAGAGATAATTTCATTTAGATGAAGGTATGTTATTCTTAATAAAATGTCTCCCGCATCTAAATGCGGATGATGTTTTATAAAAGAAAAACGTTCTTCATTTGCCTAGCCCGTAACGGGAGTTCGAATGGAAGGAGAGATTAAAAGCATCTACCGGAAGCTGAAAAAAACGGTGAGCGAGAACAGGCTCAAGGAGATATCGTCCGAGATCATTCAGGCATACAAGGCAAAGAACTATCCGCTGTTGGAGGAGTATGCTTCCTTTCTCGACCTCGATTGCGGATCGATAAAGAGAAACCGCCTGTTTTCAACGCTAATCCAGACCTACCATCCGGACAGGTACAATGCCATCAACAGCGAGATCGACTGTTTCTTCAGGAATCGTGATATCGATTCGCTGAGACACTGCGAGAGGGTCTTCACGTTCGAACGAAGACAAAAAGCCGTATCCGTCGAGTACCAGGAGGACTACGACATAGACGGTGATGATTTCTATCAGTTCGGTATGAATATCGTCGATGACGAGCACACACGCTACGATGAAGCCGATGACACGGATACGGCGGTGGAGATAGATGTCTATGAGGCGCTTTCGCGGGAGCTCTGCGGGGGCACCAGCCACATCATGACGCCGTTCGACTTGAATTCGCTTGACGGTGAGCTCGACCTCTCGGATTACGGCATCCTGCATCTGGACGGCATCGAGCACCTCAGCAACGTCACGAGCCTCAATCTTTCGGGCAACAGGATCGGGGACCTGGGGCCTTTATCCTCTCTTTTGAACCTCGAATCGCTTTTTATCGCAGAAAACCGCGTCAGCGATGTGGAGGCGCTTTCCCTGTTGTCCGGTCTGAAGGAGCTCGATCTTTCCTTCAACGCTATCGAACACGTTAATCCTCTTTTTGGCCTCTATAACCTCAAGTACGTCAATCTCACGGGAAACAGGATTAAAGACGCATCGGAAATCGATATGCTGAGAGATAAAGGCATTATCGTGGTCTATTAGTACGGTTTTCCACAAGTTACTAAAACCGAAATCGTGTGATGCCCTCGTGCTTTTCGTATGCGGCTGTACGGTGTAAAAACTTGAAATCCACCGTTGTTTTGCGAAATAGAAGACAGCTGTCAGTTTATAAAAGACACGAACGCCGTCTTTTTTTGGATTTCGTGCAGGATAACGTCGGCGCAATCTTTCCGAGATCCCGGAGACAAAGGGAAAAGGGTTATTGATATCATTGATGTACGTTTGGATACGAGGGATATGTCTTCGTAGTTATTTCTTATAGGGGCACAATGGTGAAAATGGTGTCGAGCTTTGTAAGTGAGAGAACCTTCCGCAAATTCGAATTTTCAGAGATGAGAAACTCTATGCTTCCGGACTGGCTCGAAACTGTCGCATTACAGGTTACCCACATCCCCAAGTCCGTGGAGGTGGGGTACTCTATTCCCTGCAGGTTGAATCGCCAGTATATAAACCCCTTCTTTATCATTGAGAGCAGTATATCCCGGAACTCCTTCCACTCTGCAGGGTCCATTGGCGCCGTAAAGATGGCGTCCGCACGGTTACTATCGCTCCCCGCCTCATGAGGGATTATGCGAAACTTCTTCGGTGCAGACATGTCTACTCCGAGCTTGAAAGTATCGGTATACCGATAATGTACAGAAACCATTCGGTAATTACAAGGCTTAATTGGGTTGCTCCTCCCCGTATCCGTACTGCTCTTTTCGGCTCGACCGAAGACGTACGATACGCTATTTTACTATGCATATCCTTACGAACAGGAAACAGCGCATGACGTTCGAACCCGGAGTGATTCCCCATGAAGAAGGCCTGCATGATGATCCGTACCTGTTTTTTTTCAGAGGGGACGAGATACTCGTTATAGAGGACGCGGAAGGCCCGAAAGTCCCGAAGGCAGGTTTTCTCGAGGAAAGGGGGATAAGAGTCCCCCGAGATACGATTTTTATAGGCACGCTCGATTCCGTTCCCTGTTACCTCGCGGTTTCGGAAGGCCTCGATATCAAAGAAAGCGGCCTGCAAGATACGCGAATACTGTTTTCCGGGCTGAGATCTCTTCTCGGATTTTTTGACGACGAGCTCTTCAGGACGGCGGGTATTGCCTCACAGACGGCATACTGGCTTCGTACCCACCGTTACTGCGGACGGTGCGGCAGACGCACGGTGTTGTCGGAAAACGAAAGGGCGCTCGTATGCAGTAGATGCGGCCTGGCAAGCTACCCGAGAATATCTCCCGCAATCATCGTTGCGATTACGAGAAACCGGAAGATTCTTCTCGCACGGTCAAGAAGGTTCCGTACGGGGTTGTACAGTGTGCTCGCTGGATTTGTCGAGCCCGGGGAGAACCTCGAGGGGTGCCTGCAGCGTGAGGTGCTCGAGGAGGTGGGCATCACGGTTACCGATATACGCTACTTCGCAAGCCAGCCCTGGCCCTTTCCTCATTCTCTGATGATTGCGTTTACCGCGCGGTATTCTGATGGTGAGATCGTACCGGATCCCTCGGAGATCGTGGACGCGGGATGGTTTGACAAAGACATGCTGCCCGAGATACCGCCGCACGGGACGATCGCACGAAGACTCATCGACTGGTTTGTCGACACGAAGCGATAGGGGGATGTGACTCATGAAGATGGAAAACGGCATCGGCTTCGCCTTTATGGGGCGGACGAAGCACCGGTATCTGGATCCGTCAGACCGGTCGCTCGGTGTCCCGCTTCCTCCGTTCGAGACGGAGCCGGACGCGGGGGTAGTCCGGCTGCGGAAGCCTGAGGAGATTGAAGCGGATGCGATCGACCTGAGGGATGCGATCGAAAAGAGAAGGAGCGTGCGGGAATATGCTCAAAAGCCGCTCTCACGAGATGAGCTTTCCTACCTGCTGTGGTGTACGCAGGGGGTGCGGGAGGTACTGCCCGGCTGCTGCACCCTCAGGACCGTACCCTCGGCAGGTGCGAGACACGCTTTCGAGACCTACCTGCTCGTGAACAGGGTCGAAAGCATCCTGCCCGGGCTGTACCGCTACAGGGCTTTGACCCACGATCTCGTTGTGCGTGCCGAGGATACAGGGCTTGCCGGAAAGGCCGTTTCCTGCTGTTACGGACAGCGGTTCGTGGCACAGAGCGCCGTCACGATGATCTGGACAGCGGTCGTCTATCGGATGACGTGGAGATACGGCGAGCGCGGCTACAGGTATATACATCTCGACGCGGGGCACGTGTGCCAGAACCTCTATCTCGCCTCACTGTCGGTCGGGTGCGGTGCGTGCGCGATCGCTGCATTCGACGACGACGCGCTTTCAGATCTTTTAGGCATCGACGGGACGGACCAAATCCCCGTATACCTCTGCGCGGTAGGGAAGATACCGGGAATTCGGGAATAGGGATCGGGGGTTGGAGATCCGCGCCACAAAACCTCTCACCTCAAATCCCCAGTCCCAAGCCCCTTTTTCGATGTTATAACATCTCCCGAAGCATCTTCTCCACCGTCTCGTCCGTGTGAGGGATCGGATTGTAATTTCTGCTCCCGCCTCTCGATTCCGTAACAATGGTCTTGAGATCGGCCTCCGTGATTCCGAGGAGTCTAAGGCGTCGCGGGATATCGAGCTTCTCGATGAGCCCGATAAATCCGTCGATGCTGTTTTTAGCCCCGAGGAGCATACCGATTTCATCATATTTCCGTTTTTGGGCGGGATAGTTATACTCCATCACCTTCGGCATCACCGCGGCACACGCTCTGCCGTGCGGCACGCCGAAACGTATCCCTATCGGGTGTGAAAGCCCGTGTGCGAGCCCGAGCCCCGCGTTCAGGAGTGTGATACCTCCGTACAACGATGCGAGTGACAAAGCCTCCCGCGCCTCGAGATCGGCCGGGTCTTCGAATCCACGGACGAGGTATCGGCCGGCGAGCTCGATTCCCTTTCTTGCAAGCGTATCCGTAATCGGACCTGAATTTTTCGAAGTGTACGCCTCGATGTTCTGGACGAGCGCGTCGAGACCGGTGTCCGCCGTTACCGGTGGGGGGACGGTAAGGGTCAGCGAAGGGTCGACGAGCGCGATATCCGGTATCATGAGCTCGCTTCTGATGCTTTTCTTGTAACTTTTATCAGCCGATGTAATAACGGCGTTTTTCGTCACCTCCGCACCAGTGCCTGCGGTCGTGGGTACCGCGATGTAGGGTATTGAAGGGTTTACGAACTTACGGCCTCCCCAATAATCCTTCACTGCGCCGCCGTTTGTCACGATGATCGAGGCCGCCTTCGCGGTGTCGATGACGCTCCCCCCCCCGATCCCCACGATACAGTCGGGCTTGATATCGAGTACGGTGACAACGGCCCTGTTTATGGTATCTTCATCGGGGTCGTGACCCGTACCGCCCATCTCATATACCTCCATGCCGGCCTGCCCGAAAAGGCCTGAGACCTCCGATTTCATGCCGCTTTCCGCAAACGATCTCCCGCCGTATACGAGCAGAACCTTGTTCCCGAACCTCTTCGCCAGTTTTGCGAGATCCGCCCTCACACCGGTACCGAACAATATTTGCTTCGGCAAAATAAGTGTCGATTTCAAGCCGTACTCACCCATTTCAGTACTCCCGGTTGTAAGATGACGTTCTTCTATAGTGTATTGTCCAAAGCCGTGAAAAGCAAGCGGATATGGAAAACGGGCGCTGCGTGAGCATGCGTTACGGTTTTTGTTGTACAAAAGGTGCGAGAGTTTATCTCGCACCTCGGGGGTCGTATGAGGGACGGCTACGCTCTATTTCTAGTAATATGGTTAATTAGCTTAATTCTATATTATGGCATGGGAATTGCTCTCCTTTGCGTAGAATATATAAAGAAGGGAACGGTATATGCCTGATATCGAGAAAGTGATGAACAGCAAGGCGGTGCGGGGAATATTGCGTTACTACGGCTATAAGGGGCAAAGCCGTATTGACGAGATGTTCGGCGCACCCAAACAGAAAGGAATAGGTCCGTTCTTTGGGAGAGTACCGCTCAAGATCGCGGTCAGCCTCGGGATGAAGAAACTCGGAATGAGCAAAGAGCTTAAAAAGAAATTTTTTTCAAACCGTTATAACCGGCAAACCGTTTTAAACGTGATAAGAACCGTGGCGAACAACGGTCTCGAGCAGCCGTTCAGGTTCGACGGGCCGCTGCTCATCGTATGGAACTACACGAGCCTCTGCAACCTGCGGTGCAGATACTGTTACCAGAGCGCAGGCAGGCCCCTCGATGACGAGCTTTCCTTCGAAGAGCGGATAAATCTGATCAATGAGATGGTCGATGCGAATGTGGCGTTTCTCGCAATTTCCGGGGGGGAGCCCATCATGGGTCCGCGATTCTGGGACGTGCTCGAGTATGCGGCGAAATTCCTCCATATAAGCATCGCAACGAACGGCACGCTGCTCGAGGAAAGGTCACTGGTGGATAGGCTCGCCGACAGCGGCGTAAAGAACGTTTTCGTCAGCCTCGACGGCGCGACGAAAGAGTCGCACGAATTCATACGGGGCAAGGGAAGCTACGATCGAACGATACGGGGCATAAGAAACCTCGTGAAAAACCCCTACCTCCATGTCGGCATCAATACCGTGGTGACACAGAGAAACTTCGTCGAGGTTCCCGATATTCTCACGATGGCCGCCGAACTCGGGGTGAACTCATTCAGCCACTACAATTTCATTCCCACTGGGAGGGGATGCGACGATCACAAGAACGACCTTGCACCGGAACAGCGTGAAGAGCTCTTAACCATGCTCGCGGAGTGGCATCAAAAAAGAAAACGGACGAACCTCAATATGATAAGTACATCGCCCGTGTACTGCCGTGTTCTCTACGAGCAGTCGGAAGGCAAGACGGCCGGGCTTTTTCACTATACCGTGGATGCCGGGTCATCCATCAAGGGTATCATCAAGTATGCCGGCGGGTGCGGGGCCGGTAGAGTGTACGCGGCGGTACAGCCGAACGGGATGATGAGTCCCTGTGTGTTCATGCCTCAGGTGGAGATCGGCGACGTCGGGAAGAAACGGCTCATAGACATATGGAAAGACTCGGAGCTATGCAGGGCGCTTTCCGACAGGGCGCACTATCATTTCAGGTGCCCGAAATACCACTACGTATGCGGAGGATGCAGGGCGCGCGCACTCGCCTACGGCGACATTCTCGGTGCGGATCCCGGCTGTAGCATCTATCAGGAAACGGTTCGAGGAATCGAGGAGCCGGAGCGTGAAACACGGGAGCAGACCGCCTGACCACTTGGGGGCGGATGACTTTTTCACTTTATTATAAATCTCCCGTTATATATTTCCCGTTGTAAAAGCCGGGTAATGGAATAAAATTATCAGTATGGCTCCGGTTTATTTTCATATCCAGATCATTATCTTTCTCATAAACCTCACGCTCGGGTACGTGGTCTGGACCTACAATGCAAAGAGCGATCTGAACCGGATCCTAACCCTTATCATCGCCTGTATACTGCTCTTGGATATCAGCCTCCTCTTCTACCTGCGGATGGAGGGTAAAAAGCTCCTCTACGCAACCATACTCCCCGGCTCGCTCGGGATATCCTTCTTCTCGCCGCTGTTCTTCACCCTCTCGCTCCACTATCCTGTACGAAGGAAGATCGATGATAAGTACACGATACTCGTATACGGAACCGCCTTCGTGCTCTCCGTGCTCATGGCGCTCGTGTTTCCGAGAGAGTACCTCGTCAACAGGACGTTTCTCTCTTCCATATTCGTGAACTTTTCTTTTCGGAAGCTTCCCCTTATTTTCATTCTCCTCTATTTCCTTGTTACCTGCTACTCCGTGGGGCTTTTAGTCCTGACGACACGTAACCTGCTCCTCGCTTCAAAAATGAAGATTATACCATACGAGCGCAAAACCATATACCTTCTCACCACCGTCGGCATACCGATGGCGCTCATTCTCATTACCGTGGATGTCATCAATTTCTTTTTTGTCATACCGTTTCCCTGGATCAGCTTTCTCTTCTTCGCGTTTACCGCATTCCTCGTCATCCTCGTATTTCGTTTTCATATCGTCGATCTTCGCCGGTTCGTCAACGGGATCATCTTCTACCCGGCGCTCATCGCCATACTAGTTTTCATTTATATATACGCCGTCCTGAGCAACCAGCACCGGATCGCCGAAGTGCTGATGCTGCACCCGAGCATCGCGCTCGTGCTGGAGGTTTTCGTCATCTACCTCGTCGTTATGATGGTTCGCAGGGTTTTCGATATATCGGTATTACGGAGGCGGTTTCCGAATGTCCCTGCATTCAGGACGACGGATATAGAGCCTCTGGAGCACCTCTCCTATGCGATTACACTGAAAGACCTGAAGCGGAGACTGAAGGAGGTGTTCAGGACGTACTTCAGGATAGAGAAGGTGAGCCTTCTCGTCTTCAACGACGATACGAATACGTACACCGATGTCGAGGGGGGGAAGAATCCCGTGATAGAGGGGGGCTCCGGACTGCTGAGGGCACTCGGGAAGATCGACAGAGGCGTGACGCTCGAGGAGCTTCTGTTGCACCTGAACGGGCGGCAGGAGATCGATCTGCTCTACGACTCCGAGGTCAATCTCGTCCTCCCTATAAAACGGCGCGGGCAGATCATCTCCTTGGTCCTTCTTCCGAAGCGGAGCCTGCTGGGCAGATGGAGCTATGAGGACATCTCTTCTTTGAACTACCTGAAGGTGATCATTCCGCCTCTCATCGACCGGTGCAGGATGTACGAGAACGAGCGCGAGATAGAGAAGCACCAGTACAGGATGGAGCAGTATATGGTGGTGGGTCAGATGGCCTCCGGCCTCGCCCATGAGATCAGGAACCCGCTTTCGATCATTTCGACCTCGGTAGAGACGATTTTGAAGGACCAGATCGACGAGACGGAACGAATCACCATGCTCCGGTACATCCAGGAGGAGGCGGACCGCATAAACATCCTCGCAAACAAGCTCCTCAACGTCAATTACCAGAAGAGTCCCGAAGTTGAATCGGTGAATTTAGCCGCAGTATTCACGAAGCTTCGGAGTTTCCTCGAGTATAAACTGAAAGACAGGGGAATACGCTTCACC
This sequence comes from Spirochaetota bacterium, assembly GCA_016934265.1. GTDB lineage: Bacteria > Spirochaetota > B62-G9 > B62-G9 > DRHN01 > JAFGTF01. The sequence goes on along the minus strand of JAFGTF010000037.1, from coordinate 46,996 downwards.
ATAGCCTGTGCAAAGCCGTGCGTTATCTCTTCCGATCCCAATCTCCTGTTTCAGATATTTCTCAACCTCGCGTTGAACTCCATCGAAGCGATAAACGACGGGGGCGACATCGAGGTGTCCATCTCAACGGAAGAAGACTCCGCAGCCGTAATAGTCCGCGACGACGGCCCCGGTATACCGGAGCGGGACAGAAAGAGAATATACGATCCGTTTTTCACCACCAAGAAAAGCGGAAGCGGGCTCGGCCTTTCCGTGACGAAAACCCTTGTCGAAAGCCTGTACGGCCGTATTACATTGTTAAGGACCAGTACGGGTACCAGTTTCGAGGTGGTTCTGCCCTCGCTCAAGATGAAAGAGTAACCGATGGAACAGCGGTTCTCAGTGTTCGTAGTGGAAGACGAGCGCAAGATGAGGGATATCCTGCGTATAAACCTCGATCCTCGATACGAGGTGAAGTTCTATGAGAATGCGGAAGAGGCGCTCGAGGAGTATTATAAAAAAACGCCGGATCTCATCGTTACCGACGTACGGCTTCCCGGAATCGACGGCATTGAGCTGATGGAACGAATAAAGGCCGTCGACAAGAAGACGCCGTTCATCGTCTTCACCGGATACGGGAGCATCAACCATGCGGTGGAAACGATCAGGAAAGGTGCGTTCGACTACCTCGAGAAGCCGATCAAAATCGAAAGCCTTATTCAGTCGATAGAGCGGGTCCGTTCGTACGTCGCAGTGTTCAGAAGTACCGCAAAACCGCCCACGCAGTATGGGATCAACGTTGACGGTGAACAGATGGAGATCGTCACCCGGGATCCCGCTACCAGGCAGATGCTCAACCTGGCGCAGAAAGCCTCGATGTTCGATTCTCCAATTCTCATCATAGGCGAAACAGGAACGGGAAAAGAGCTCTGTGCGCGCTATATACACGAAAGCTCCGGCAGAAGGGGGCCCTTCGTTGAGCTGAACTGCGCATCGATTCCCCGAAACCTCCTCGAAGGAGAACTGTTCGGCTACAAGAAGGGTTCGTTCACGGGAGCACTCTCGGATTATGAGGGAAAGATCGGGCTCTCGCACGGCGGCACGCTCTTTTTAGATGAGATAGCGGAGCTCCCCCTTGAGCTGCAGTCGAAGCTTCTCAATGTTCTCGAGATACCGGAGTACTATCCCATCGGGAGCAATAAGAAACGAAAGATAAACCTCCATATTATCACCGCGACGAATAAGAATCTCAGGAAGATCGCCGACACCGGCGAGTTCAGAAGCGACCTGTACTACCGTATTGCAGTCATACCGATCAAACTTCCGCCTCTCAGGGAGCGCAAATGCGATGTGCTGCCGCTCGTCGATTACTTCATCGGAAAAAAGGATAAAAAGTATGTCGTCACGCCGGATGCAAAGCTCAGGCTCATGAGCTACTCGTGGCCTGGAAATGTACGGGAGCTCAGGAACGTACTCGAGAGATCGATGCTGTTCGCGGAAACAGACAATATCGTTCATGATGTGATATTCGATACCGACAGCTACAGCTCTTTCGAGAACGGTATGTACACAGCCGTCGACGAGGCGCCGGAGCGCTGGGAAGATTTCAAGCGCTTCAAATCGACGGCTCTCAAAGCGAGGAAAGAAGAGCTTGAGAGGATTTTCGTGGAAAGACTGCTCGTTAAAAACGGAGGAAATATATCCGCCTGCGCCCGCGTTTCCGGAATGGACAGGCGACAGTTTCAGGAGCTGATTAAAGCCCTCGGCATCGATACCACCATCTTCAGAGGGGGGAGAGAGCAGGCGAACACGTGATCCGGCTTCGGCCGATCTCCCCCGTGCGATGCATGGGCAAAAAACGGCTTGCAGCGCGGTATACAGGATGGTATTGTTTTAGTACCCATGGGTAATACAATGGACGAGAAAGCCTCTGTGCTCGTGATCGACGATGAAAAAGCGGTAGTCGATTATCTCGGGCTTCTTCTGAGAGATAAGGGCTATGCAGTCGAAGAGGCGAGTTCCGGCAAACACGGTCTCAATAAGATCGTAAAGGAGAAATACGACCTCGTTATCGTCGATCTGATGCTGGACGAGTATTCCGGTATTGATATTCTGAAGGCTGCGTGCCGGCAGGACAATCGTCCGGAGGTTATCCTCATAACCGGTCACGGTTCCATATCATCCGCAGTGGATGCGATAAAACAGGGCGCCTTCGATTTCGTCACCAAACCGTTTGATTCGAAACGGATGGTTATCACCGTGCAGCAGGCGCTTGAACGCAAGCGCCTGCGGGACGAAGTGGAGGCACTGCGAAAGAAGGTCGCGCAAACGACCGAAACGGGGATGATAATAGGACAGAGCCCTGAGATGAGGAAGCTCCTCGATACCGCGGAGATGGTTGCCAGGATAGATTCCACTGTTCTCATACAGGGTGAGAGCGGGACGGGCAAGGAGCTCATCGCCAGGGCGATACATGCGAAAAGCGAGAGGAGTAAGCGGGAGTTTGTGCCGGTAAACTGCGGGGCGCTTCCGGAAGCGCTCCTCGAGAGCGAGCTGTTCGGCTACAGGAAGGGGGCGTATACGGGGGCTGTACACGACCGCGCGGGACTATTCGAGGAGGCGGACGGCGGTACCCTTTTTTTGGATGAGATCGGAGACATGCCGCTGCCGCTGCAGGTCAAGCTTCTGCGAGTGCTGCAGAGCGGGGAGGTGCGGCGCCTGGGGGACAACAGGGAGAAGACGGTCGATGTCCGGATAATCACCGCGAACAACAGAAACCTCGACATGCTCGTAAAGGAAAAGAAATTCAGGGAAGACCTCTACTACCGGCTGAACGTCATTCCGTTGACGGTGCCGCCTCTCAGGGAGCGGAGGGAGGACGTACCTCCCCTTTTAATATCATATCTCAAGGTTTACTGCGAACGCTTCAAGCGGGACATAAAGGGATTCTCACAGGATGCGATAGAGTTTTTAATAGAGTATGAATGGCCGGGAAACGTCAGGGAGCTGACCAATCTCGTGGAACGTATCGTGGCGCTCGTCTCTTCATCGGAGATATCGATGGGCGACATATCGAAGTTCTTGCACCTAGGAAAACGTACGGATACTATGAACGGCCCTACCGAGAGCCTTGATCTTGAGGCGGCATGCAAACGCGCGGAACGAGAGACGATACTCAAAGCGCTCGAGAAACATACAAAAAACCAAACGCAGGCTTCCGAAGAGCTCGGAATAAGCAGGACCTCGCTCTGGAGGAAGATGAAGCAGCTCGGGATCAACGGGGGATGATAACTGTTACATATGTGAAACACGACGGTTCGTTTTCAGAACACTTTCTGTAATAGTCCGGTACTGCACGGTATAGTTTTCGAAAAAGATAACATAACTCATTGAATTATAACAAATTAAGGCCCGCTTTAAAAGCGGGCCATTTTTTTATTTGGCACAATGTTTGCATAATAGAGTTTGAAAAAAGTAAGGATGAATAAAGTGAATGAACAATTGAATATCATACGAGGATTAAATGATTCACGCTGCTTTCAAGAGCGTTTTTCGATATATAAGGAGACGGGGGTCGTTTCGCCTGATATTGGCAGCGACTGCGTTATCCATACCACTTACGGCATATCCTTATACCCATGCCGACTCGTTGAATTATACGCACACTATTCCTTTGAATGATGTCTCGACATTCAGGCTTGTATACACGGAGGACCCGGTGCTTGACATCTTCCACGGTTCCATCGGAGCTTTTTACGAGATCGATCCTTCAGTATCATCGCATGTCGCGGACGGCCCGTTCTATACGGATGCGAGGCTCTTCGCAGGCGTGATCAACATACCCCGGATGATTGGACCAGCCATGTACAACGGGAGCATGCGGTCCGATCTCGAGCGTTCGATTCTCTTGTATGGGTCTCAGCTCGGTATCGGCTTCAGCGAGCTGTACCGTATCACAGAACAAACCGGGATGCGTTTCGGAGTGAGAACGGACGGGTTCTTGCGGCTTGCGTACAACGTATACGACCTGATGCCTTCCATTGAAGCAATTTCTAACGGCAGCCCGGTACAGGATGTGTTTGCCAACCATTTCAGCGGCATGTCCTACTCCACGATTCAGAACAGGATTTCGACGGAAGTTGTTTTTCTTTCAGGAGAGTACCAGTACGGGTTTTCCTATTCGACGGAACTAACCGATTTCATATACAACGAGAATGCCGCGGGGATCTCTTTTTCAAAGCAGGAAGTCTTCGGCGCATCCCTTTTTTACGACTGGGCTTCCTACGATTACAGAAACGGCGTAGCTGCGGACGGTATCAGGGGAAGGATCGAACTGAGACGGGACTCCTCCGTGATCAGCTTTGAGGGGGGATACAGGGCGGACGGTACGATCGAATTCGGCATCTACGGAACGGTCGCCATCGGCGTCCCCAACAAAAAGGGCGGCCCGGTTCAAAGCGATCATGACAGAGGCCCCGAGAATATAGTAACCGCCGGTACCGCGGGCAAAGTGGAAATAAAAATCGATGACACGATGATGGAAGAAGCAAAGGCGATCTCGTGGGACGAGACTCTTCTAAGAAATAACGGGATGTCGATTGAAGAGATCGGCGCCGTATTGAAGGCCCATAACATAAGCGATATGTACGATTATTCGAGAGTCACGGGTCTCGATTACACGGATATGCGCACGCCCGAGGAGTATATTGCGCACGGAGGTATCTGCAGAGACGCGGCGAATACCGTCGCGAACATCCTCGTGAGCAACGGGTACGAAGCGAAGATCGTGTATTCCAAGCAGGCGGCGGGGACGCCGCACGCCTTCGTGGTAACAAAAGACCATGGGGGGAATTACTTCATTTTCGATTACGACGACATCTACAAGGTTTCAGGATCGACAAGCCTCGGGCAGACCGCGGGCTCATACTCGAAGTCTTTGGTACTGCTGCTCATGGACCCGCAGACGCACCGGATAACTGACCTTATCGAGACCCCCGATGCGGAGTATCTGGATCGGGTGGCGGGAATGAGGCGAGATTGATGTACAAACTATAAGGGAGGATATACGCTATGCGCATTATACGACATAGAGGAAATGTTTTTTTTCTGGTCATGCTTATGTGTATTTCTGCCGGAATATTCATTTTTCCGCGGAGGTCGGATGCGAAAGAAGGCTTGGGCGGAAGCTATAAGATCCTGCATATAATGAGCTACCATTCGCCGTGGAAATGGACGGACGACCAGCTTGCGGGATTTAAGTCAGAGCTTGCAGGCCTGAATGTGGAATACATGCTGTACCAGATGGACACCTACAGAAACAGCTCCGAAGAGTGGAAACAGAAGGCCGGCATGGAAGCGAGGGAGATTATAGAGACCTGGAAACCCGACCTCGTGTACCTCAACGACGACGATGCGCAGAAGTATGTGGGGAGCTACTATGCAGGCGGCGATATCCCGTTTGTCTTCGGCGGGGTCAACCGGGATCCATATGAGTACGGCTATGCGGGAAGCGGGAATGTCACCGGCGTGCTGGAGCAGGAGCATTTCGTCGAGTCCGTGAAACTTTTAAAGGAGATAGCGCCGGAAGTGGAACGAATCGCCGTCGTGCTCGACGAGGGGGTCAGCTGGGACGGAGTGGTGAAACGGATGAAGCAAAAACAGTCGCTTCTTGCCGATGTGAAGATCGTACGCTGGGACAGGATCAGTACGTTCGGGGAGTACAAAGCGAAGATCGAGGAGTACCAGACGAGCGTCGATGCTATAGCGCTTATAGGAATATTTACCTTCAAGGATGCCGAGGGGCGAAATGTCCCCTACCAGGATGTTTTGAGGTGGACGGCGGAGCACAGCATGCTGCCTGATTTCAGCTTCTGGGAAGACCGTATCTCGTTCGGAACGCTCTGCACAGTGACGGTTTCGGGGTACGAGCAGGGACGCGCGGCCGGGAGAATGGCGAGAGCGATACTGTCGGAGGGTAAAAGCCCGTCCGAAATTCCAATGAGGCCGTCCGTCAAGGGGGAACCGGTGGTAAGTCTCGCCCGTGCGAACAGGCTTGGAATACGGATCAGAACAGGAATACTGCTTTCATCGCAGGTGGTCGAAGATTTCATATGGGAGAAATGAATGATGAAGAGTCTGAAACACAGGATAATCCTCATCGCCCTGGCGGCCGTGTTTCTCGGCGGGAGCGCGAGCACGTTCATAGGAGGGTTCGTGTTCTCGAAGGAGTACGGCGCAGTCCTCCTGTCCGAGGCGGTATCCGGGGCGCAGGAGCTCAGGCAGAAGATGGAGAGGCTTCTCGGATTCGATATTCCGGTCGAAGACCTCATCGGTTTCGACGAGCAGATCGAAGAGCTAATCGCGCGCTACGACCATCTATCCCATGCGATGGTGGTGACGCCCGAGGGAGCGATTCTTTTTCATAGCAGACCGGAAACACGGCATGAACGTCTCGAGGACGAAAATCTTCTCGGGCTTGTGCAGCGGGGGGAAAACGATATTACGTCCGCCGTGTATGAGGGAGTCGAGATCACGAGCTCGGTCATACCGGTATTCGACGGATACGGGAGACATGTCGCGTCCATAATAGTCGGTTTTCCGGCGGATGTCGTCAAAGGAAAGCTGCGGAGGCTGGCGCTTTTTTCCTCCTCCTCCGGTCTGTTTTTCATAGTGGTTTCTTTTTTCATCTTCCTGCTACTGCTCTCCCGTTGGGTTACCAATCCGCTCGGCCGGCTAATGCTTGCGGTGAGGGAAATAGAAAAAGACCCCTCCGACCTGAAACGGCGGGTTCCCGTCACCGCGGATAACGAGATCGGGCAGCTCGGCACCGCCTTCAACGTCATGCTTGAGAGACTGAAAGAGTCCGACGAGAAGGTCAAACGCTACACACAAAAGCTGGAAGAGAAGGTGGGGGTAAGGACCGTCGCTCTGCAGATCGCAAACGAGAGGCTTACCCGTGATAACACAAAACGAAGAGAGGCCGAGCGGTCGCTCAGGGAATCAGAGCGTAAGTACAGAACCCTCTTCGACAACGCTGCGGACGCGATATACATACACGGTCTCGACGGCCGTTTTCTGGGAGTCAACAATGTCGCCGAGCAGATGATGGGGTACAGCAAGGAGGAGTTTCTCGCCATGACACCGAGAAACCTCGTCGCCCCGGAGAGACGTCACCTGGTGCCGGAACGGTTCGACGAAATAACAAAACATTCGTACGAAACAGTGCATATACGAAAAGATAAAAAGCCCATTGCCGTTGAAATCAATTCAAAGGCTATCGAGTATGAAGGTCGGCCCGCCCTGCTTGCGGTTGTTCGTGACATATCCAAGAGGGTGGAAACCGAGAAGATGCTGAAGGAAAAGGAGAAGCAGCTGCAGCAGGCCCAGAAGATGGAAGCGGTCGGAAAACTCGCAGGCGGTGTCGCGCACGACTTCAATAATATCCTTACCGGCATTATCGGATATGCAGACTTGCTGAAGGAGGGAGATGCGCTCGACAGCGGCCGGCTCGATATGGTGGATGAAATACACAAGGCGGCGGACCGTGCCGCGGCGCTCACACACCAGCTTCTCGCATTCAGCAGGAAGCAGGTCCTCCAGCTGAAGACGATTAACCTGAATGTGCTGATCGCAGACCTCGAAGGCATGCTCAAGAGGATCATCGGCGAGGACGTCGATCTTCTGACGGTCATGGAACCGAGGCTCGGTCTGGTGCGGGCGGATCCCGGGCAGGTGGAGCAGGTGATCATGAACCTCTGCGTGAATGCGCGGGATGCGATGCCTGACGGCGGCAGGATTACGATAGAAACAAAAAACGAGCTGCTGGACGAGACCTACTGTGAAAAGCATTCATACGTGAAACCGGGCGGGTACGTATGCATTGCGGTAAGTGATAACGGCCACGGCATGGACACAGGTACTAAAAACAGGATCTTCGAGCCGTTCTTCACCACTAAGGGAACAGGCAAAGGCACAGGGCTGGGACTTTCGACCGTATTCGGTATCGTCAAGCAGAGCGGCGGGCATGTTACCGTGTATAGCGAGGTAGGGCAGGGAAGTGTATTCAAGATATACCTTCCGAGAACCGACGAGCAGTTGGTGAAAGAGGTAGAAAGGGGCTCTGTGACAATAGCGGGCGGGAAAGAGACCGTTCTCGTAGTCGAAGATGACGAGATAGTCAGGAAAACGGCCGCAGCCATACTGTCTGGGTACGGCTACAACATACTGGAGGCGGAAAGCGGCGAGAAAGCGCTTAGAATAGGGGAGACTAAAGTCGATCTTGTTCTCACCGACGTCGTAATGCCGGGAATGAACGGGAGGGAGCTGTCGGAAAAGCTCATCGACCGATTCCCGGGGATGAGGGTGCTTTTTATGTCGGGGTACACCGACGACGCGATCATCCGCCATGGTGTGCTGGAAAAAGGCATGCCGTTTATTCAGAAGCCGTTCAGCTCCCGGGGCATCGCGCGTAAGGTACGGGAAGTGATGGATGCTAAACGGGTGTAATATACTTCGGTGAACGGCGTGCATTTTACCGTCTGGAAACGATATTCATAGAGGGTTTATGAAGCGGCGTGAACCGGCGGTTACCCACAAGAGAGGTTTTCTACCGGATGGGATAAATCCAGTCGCCTGTCGGTAAACGTAAGAGTCAGGTGACGCATTTTTATACAGTCTCGTCACCGGAAGGCAGGCTCGGTCATACCGCAGGTCGGACCGGCTTCTCTTCTCACGATACCTCTTGCACCGGTAGTCGGCGAGCTCGTTTTTCGGCCGTTTCATGCCGTACATTTTAAGGATCGGCGAGGCGGACGGGTAAGCCTTATTCCGGAGCGAGCGGCTCCCCCTTCACCGTTCAGGCAGCGTATATTTTTTTTCAGTTTCTTCGTTTTATGCAGGTGGTCCGTGTTTGTCGCTTCGGTCCATAAACGTCGATTCCGATTCGAAATCTTCCCGAACTCACCCGTCGGCGCCCGCTCACCTTATCCGGATGACAAGAAAGAGTATCGCGATCCCGCCGGGCGCTCTCACCGAGAGTACGACGGGCAATGAAGAAATTTTTCATACCCTGAACATATTTCATTGCTTCCGGCTTAAAAAACGTGCCTGTCGGCAGTCGGGTTTCATATGAATACGAGGAGGGTGAATATCGCTATGAATACGGCCCCTGCGATGATAAGAGCGATGTCGACGTACGTCCCCCCTATATTCCTCCTCTGAAGGGCCGTTCGCGTACTGAGAACAGAATGCAGCGAAAGAAGCGAGACAAAGGCAATATTTAGATGGATACGATGCGTGATGTCGGCAAACCCTCTCGAGAAGAAGGCGAATCGGCCCGTCGACCGGTAGCCGGTCACTATCATCAAAACGGCGACGAGCAGCAGCACGTATGCGGACACACGGTTCATTCTGACGAGAAACCTGTTGAGCTTTACGCTATCCGGCATTATGTTCATCCCTTTCTACTTAATAACGTTAGGCCGTCGAATACGTTCTGTCAACCGTGAAGAACGGGTTGCAGACGGCGCGCCTGCTTTCTATTATAAACCCGCGTTGCCGGACTGAGGAGAGGGTAAATGAAATACTATCTCGGGGTTGATTTCGAGACGGAGGGGGTACATGTCTCATTATACAGACACGTTCCATGAAAGAAAGCGGCAGCGCAGTAAAAAAAAGTTGACTACTCTGTACGTTAATGTCATAATACGTTTACTTATTCCGATTGCCTATGAAAACGTTAATAGATAACTACAAACCGAAATATTTACAGCTTGTTGACATCATCCGCGGTGATATACTCTCCGGAAGGCTCAAAGAGGGCGATAAGATCTTAAGCGAGAACGAGATGAAAAAGATGTACGATGTTTCTTCCACCACTGTGAGGAAGTGCATCGATATACTGAAGAACGACGGTCTCATCTCCAGATACCAGGGTGTCGGAACCTTTGTGAAAGCCAAGCACGTGGAACGGTCTTTGAAAAAGGTCTTGAGCTTTACCAAGAACATGGAGCAGGTCGGGCTGATACCGTCGACGGACGTTTTGGAAAAGAAGGTGATAGGTGGATTCGGGAAGTATCTCGATAAGCTCGAAATCTCGGAAGGCACATCGATTTTACGGCTCAAGCGTTTGCGATACGGGAGCGGCATCCCAATGTTGCTCGAAACGAGGTATATCAACCTGCAGTACTGTCCTGCCATCATGGATCATGATCTTTCCGGGTCGCTCTATCAGATTTACGAGGAGGGCTATGGAATCAAACTGCTTGGTGCGAAACAGCATCTGCGTATTGTGTTCCTCACGGATGAGGAGGCGGGGTTGCTCCACTGCGGTAAGTCCAACCCGGCGTATCTCGTTACAGGGGTGACGTACTCCGACAATATGCTTCCGATGGAGTACGAGGAGTCGCTGTACAGGGGTGACGAGTACGAATTTTTTATAGAGGTGGGATTCTAATGACAAAATGACGGTACCAACGGTGCCCTGGGTTTTTTAATTCACTGAAATAAAACTTATTCTTTCCGAAATCATTCAAATAATGCTGATAACTCGATATTGTGTGATTTTGTAAGAGTGTTTCGAGGTGGAACGAGCGGCTGTACAACAGCGCAGTCGTAATTTCGGGGGACGGCGTCAAGGGAGTCTGCCGTAAACAGGAGCTGACGGGCTACGAACACCGCTACTTTAAGGCGGGAAGAGAACGCAGTGTGTTCATGCATAACGGCTGCACGTTTGGTGTCATGATTTGCACAAACCAGAACAATCCGGAAATAGCATCCAACCTGAAGAAAAAAGGCGCCGGTGTGATATTTATAGTAAGCGCTCATTATTACGGCCTTGCAGAATCCAAGCTGAAACTGGAGAAAAATGTTGCGCTTCCTATCGCCCGGGCGTATGAAAACAATGTCTACGTGTGCAAGGCGAACACGGTCGGCGTGAGCAGTGGACGGATAAGTTACGGTACCAGTCTCATCGTACATCCGAACGGATTAGTAATGAGCAGGGGAAGCGATCATTCGGAGGAGTTGCTCTTTTTGCGAGGCGAACCTGGACAAAGAAAATGAGCAGTGGTAAAAAAGAAGGCTCTTTTCCACATTGAATACTGTTATTACGGCAATAGAGCTTAATAAATCGTTGTATAAACGGGATTGAGATTTTCTAGTATAAATACAGAAATGGGACAAAAACAAAACAAAAGGGTTTTTACCTTTTGTCCTATTAATAATTCGCGTGATTGATACTCATATATCAGCAACGAAATTGGAGAAGATCCAAAAATTAAAATGAGAGAGGGAAAATGGTATACACGATGAATCATGTCGGCCTCGGTGTCGACAACCTGGAAGAATCCGTCGAATTCTATACAAAGGTGATGGGTATGGAGGTCGAATACTACGCCCATCATGAGGGGAAGCCGATCAGCGATGTCGTGGGCGTGGAAAACTCCGTGATAGAGATATGCGTGGTTAAAAAGGGAGAGGCGAGATTGGAGCTCATTGAGTATAACAACAGGGTGTCTGCGCCAGGAAGATATAAACCGCAGAACGAACCCGGACTGATTCATATATCGTTCGCCGTTTCCTCAGTAGACGAGGAATACGCAAAGATAAAAGCGCTCGGATACGAGGCGTACTCGGATCCGATGGTAACAAGGGAGAACGGCCCGAAGATATGCTATGTCAAAGGGCCGGATAACGTAATATTTGAATTATACGAAAAAAATAGCACTGAGGAGAAGCAAGATGGTAAAGAAGAGTTCGATGGAGCGGTTCAACGAGACGAGTGAGGATCTCGAGATATGGTGGGACTCCTCTCCTCTCGTATTCGAGTCGTGGAAGAAAGCGAGGATAAAGAGCAAGCCTCTTCAAGAGCGGGACGCGGAGGAGGAGATACTGAACCGGTACTATGACGCCGACCGGCCGATGGAGCAGCTGTTCGTGGGGGTGACGACGAACCCGCCCTTGTCCGGGGCGGTGGTGAAGGACGCGCGGGGGTTCTGGCGTGAGTGGTCGATAGAGAAGAAGCGGAATAACCCTTCCATGAGCGGCCATGAAGTATGGTGGGAGGTATACAAGGAGATAGTGAAGCGCGGTGCGGAGAAGTATCTCGGCGTGTTCCGGGGATCGGGGCACAGGATGGGGTACATATCGGGGCAGGTGGACCCGCGGGACTACGAGAACGAAGAGGCGATGAGGCGTCAGGCGGACGAGCTGGCGGCGCTGAGCTCGAACGTGATGATTAAGATACCGGGGACTAAGGAAGGGGTGAAGGTGCTGCGGTATCTGACGTCGAAGGGGATAGCGACGAACTGCACGCTGGCGTTTGTGCTGCCGCAGTTTGTAACGGTGGCGGAGGCGGTATCAGAGGGGCTTGCGGAAGCGAAAAAAAACGGCGTCGACCTGTTCAGGTGGCGGAGCGTGATCACGTCGATGACGGGGAGGTACGAGGAGCTCGGGGATTTCGACGCCGAGGCTGAAAAGATAGGGGTGGAGATAAGCGAGGAGGATAAGCGGTGGGCGAGCATCGCGATATTCAAGAAGGCGATGGAGTACATGGAGGAGAAAAGATTGCCGAGCAAGATGCTGATCTGCTCGATGAGGCCGGGGCCTGGGGTAGGCGAGTTGTGGCATTTTGAAAAGCTTTCCGGGGCGCCTGCTGTTTTTACATGTCCGCCTACATACATCAGCACGGTGGATGCGGAGTACGACGGGATTGAGTATGATCCTGAGGGGTGGAAAGAGCCGGTACCGGGTGAGGTGCTGGAGAAGCTGAATAAGTTTCAGTATTTCAGGGAGGCGCACGACCCGAGGGGGCTTGAGCCTGCGCGGTTCAACACACACTCCGCGACGGTGGCGACCGCGAAGTCGTTCGCGAAGGCGACTAATGAGATGGAGGCGTTCGTCGAAGAGTCGCTGAAAAAAGCGTAAGGGGACGGATATATCGGTGGGAGTAATGCAGGAGAGAAAGGACAGAAATGCGTATAATCCGAGCTTTTTTCCAATAAGGGAAAAAAGCTTGATAACTCTGTACGTTAACGTTATAATTAATGTGTGTCCTTTGGCTCAAGGATACGACCTACTATGATTCTGTACTATTCGAGTAAGAGGAGAAGAGGATGAAGGCGATAAATGTGACCCCGTGCAAGCATGAAGAGAGAAAGCTGACCTTTCCCGAGATACCGGTCAACCGATACAATCCGAACCTGAAAAGCGAGCTCGACAAGAAGCTGATAACAAAGGATTTCGCGGTGCAGATTCTGAGAGCGATGCTGTACCAGCGGGCGTTCGAGTTCACGGTACGCGATCTCGAGAACAAGAGTCTGGTACCGGTCGAGGGGTATGTATTCAGGGGTTCGACACACTTGAGCTACGGAGAGGAAGCGGCGCAGTGCGGGGCGATGAGCGCCCTGAAGAAAACGGACTACATCACCGCGACGCACCGATCTCACGGACACTGTATTGCAAAGGGTTTTTTCGCATACCTCGAGATGAGCGAGGGTGAGCTGGAAGCCGTTTTGAGCACGGCTTCCAAGAACGAATTTTCTACGAAAGCGTACGGCACGACCCTCGACGCGGTGGTCGATTATCACATATACCGGATGATGGCGGAAGTGCTCGGAAAGGAGGCGGGATACTGCAGGGGACGCGGCGGGGGTATGCATGTCGCCGACTTTTCGGTCGGCAACCTCGGTGCGAACGCGATTGTCGGCGGCGGTTTGGGGATAGCGACCGGTGCCGCGCTCGCCGTTGCGAAAAAGCAGGAGGAGCGTGTGGTGCTGTGCGCCATTGGAGACGGCGCGATGAACAACGGGATCGCGCACGAGGCGATGAATTTCGCGAGTATGGCGCAGTTCGAGCACGGGCTTCCCATCATATACTACGTGGAAAACAACCAGTACGGATACACGGGACAGCAGAAGGGCGAGGTGACCGGCATAGAGTTTCTCTCACAGCGGGGGCTGGGGTACAATCCACAGGCGATGCACGCGGAGACGATATGCGGGATGAACGCGCTGAGCGTGCGCGAGTCCGTAGGCAGGGCGCGCGAGCTGTGTCTTCGGGGGGAGGGGCCGGTGCTGATAGAGGCGAACACGTACAGGTACTGGGGCCACAACTTCAAGGACAAGGGGACGTTGTACAGGACGGAGGAGGAGAAGGAGGAGTGGAAAAACCACGATCCCGTCGAGTGGTTCAAGAAAGAGCTCACAGAGTGCGGGGTAATGACCGCGGATGAGACCGAAGCCGAGTGGACGCGAGCGTATGAGAAGCTTCACGAAATGACGAAAAAAGCGGCGAAGAGCAAAGACCCCAAGGTGAAGGATATCATGTTCGGCGTTTACGCGGACACGACGTCGGACGGGATTGGCGAGGAGTACAGGACGAAGAAGCTTTTAAAAAAACCGCGGAGGATACCGAGGGACTCCGAGGGGAAGATACTGGCGCGTCACGCGGTGCTCGAGGCGCTCACGGAAGAGATGATACGGGACAAGAGGGTCTGCGTCTGGGGAGAGGATATCGCGGAGCAGGGCGGCGCGTACCAGGCCACACTGGGCCTCTTGGATATATTCGGGAGAGACCGCGTCTTCAATACCGCGATTTCCGAGAGCGCGATCATAGGCACGGGAATCGGCGCGTCGATGGTGGGCTTGCGGCCGGTGGTGGAGCTGATGTACATCGATTTCGTGCTGCAGGCGATGGACCAGGTCGGAAACCAGGCGGCGAAGGCGCGCTTCATGTTCGGCGGGCAGTCGACCGTTCCCCTTACGATCAGGGCGACCGTCGGGGGAGGGAAGGGATACGCGGGGCAGCACGCGCAGAGCGTGGAGGCCGTGATCGCGCACTTTCCGGGGATAAAGGTGGTTATGCCGTCGAACGCCTACGACATGAAGGGGCTGTTGAAGACGGCGATACGTGACGACAATCCCGTCTTTTTCATCGAGCACCAGATGGTGTACCTGGAAAAGGCGGTCGTGCCTGCGGACGAGGACTATACGATACCGTTCGGCAAGGCGAGGGTGGTTCGGGAAGGGAAGGACGTCACGGTCGTGGCGCTCTCCAACATGGTGAGCAGAACGCTCGAAGCGGCCAAGATGCTCCAGTCGGAGGGGATCTTGGTGGAGGTGATAGACCCGAGGACGTTGGTGCCGCTCGACGTGAAAACGATGGCGGAGTCGGTGAAGAAGACGGGAAGGGCCGTGGTGGTACTGCAGGCTTACTACACGGGAAGTTTCGCAAGCCACATATCCCACGAGATCTCGCAGGCGAGCTTCAAGAACATGAAGGCTCCGGTGAGGATCGTGTCCAGCTACGATATCACACCGCCGATGGCGCACCCGCTCGAGGTGGAAAACATGCCGAGCCCGGAAAGAATCGCGAGGAACATACGCGAGATCATGAGCGAATAATAAATGACGAAATCGACGGCCCGTTTAACGGCCCGTAAAACGGCCGTTTCGCATGGACAGTACGAACCGAAGGTCTTTCGCTTCGGGTTTAAAAAGGTTGTTAATTCGGGTATATTCGTATAGATTAGTGGGGGAACAAAATAGCGGAGGAATATTTGATGAACGTAGAGTCGTTGAAGTACAATAAGGAGCACCTCTGGGCACAGATCGAGGGAGACACGGCGAAGATCGGCATCACCGATTACGCGCAGAATGAGCTCGGCGACGTGGTGTTCGTCGAGCTTCCGGAAGTCGGGAAGAAGGTGAAGAAGGGAGACGTCATCGGTTCCATAGAGTCGGTGAAGTCCGTGTCGGACATCGTCGCCCCGCTTTCCGGAGAGATAACCGAAACGAACAAGGCTCTCGAGGACGTGGCGGACACCGTGAACAAGGATCCGTACGGTGAAGGGTGGATCTTCTCGGTAAAGATCGAGAACAAGGCCGAGCTCGGCGAGCTTATGGATTTCGAAGCCTACAAAACGCATACCGAATCAGCGATGGAATAAACGGCACGGGGCCCCGGTTTTTACCTGCCCGGTGTACTCTAAATGAGGGGCCCCGCCTTATTTGCATCCTCCATTTTAGCACAGGAGTGTCCCTCCGCCTCGCGTCATAGCGACAGTGTATCGATGACGTGAACCTGTGAGAGGTTGATACCTGTTACCTCTTTTTGTACCGCTCTGAAATTATTTGGTGATCGCTCCCGCAAAAACAAGAACTCTCCTCTGTTTTACCAAGACCCTGTGTTTGAGCGGCTGTATCGGGAACTCACGGTGTATCACGGGACAAAGGGGGAGATAAGCCGCATCGCACATCGCTCTGTTCGTTGTCCCTCCAATGGGTGGGGCCGATCGAGTCGCGAATTTTTTCTGTGCGGACACGGAGCCGGCCGCAGTTACTATGCGCACGACGGGCGGTAGCCGGCTTTTTGCTTTCTCTCAGAGAGCTGTGAAAAACCGTTCTTTCGAGTTTTTTTCTCGATCGGCCTCCATGTATTTTTCCGATCAATCGAAGTTCTTACTGCGACTTCTGTTTCGAATCCCGCTCTCTACCGGTTACAGCTGCCTCCTCTCTTATGAAGGAAATAGTGTGAACGGCCCGTTCCTCTGCGGAATGAAACATTGGAACATACGCGGTATGGAAAGGCACGGTTGTTACTTATGGGAGGAGCGATTGGCAGGTGTAATGATGCATACGAAGAGCTGAAATATAAATGATTGAAACGGTAATAACAATAAATAAATTTAAAAAATTATTAAAAATAAATTGACAGCTTAGTGCGTTAATGGTTTAATATCTTCACGCAACAACAAATGAATTTAAACAATGTAAGAGATATAAGAGGATAATAAATAAATTAAAGTTTATATGATGCATATTTGAATGCTCTATAAAGAGGATACATACAAACCGAAATATATCCAGCTTGTCGAAATTCTCAGACAGCATATCGTCTCAGGGCTGGTAAAGGGGGGGGACAAGCTTCTCTCTGAAAATGAGTTGCGAAACAAATACGGTGTTTCATTGACTACCGTGAGAAAGTGTATCGATATCCTGAGAAACGAGGGTCTTATACAGCGGGTGCAGGGAGTGGGCACCTTCGTGGTGGACCGCCCTGTGAAGAGGAGCCTGGAGAAGGTCTTAAGCTTCACGCATAACATGCAGCAAGTGGGGCTGGTTCCCACGACAGATGTATTGGAGAAGAAGATACTCCGCGCGACAAACACATACGGCGAAAAGCTGAAGGTGAGACCGGATGAGTATATCTTCAGGTTGAAGCGGTTGCGATTCGGCAATGATATCCCCATGCTCCTGGAGACAAGGTATATAAACCTCCGCTATTGCCCAGGCATAGACTTACAGAACCTTGCGGGCTCTTTGTATGATATATACGAGAAGAGCTATGAGATCATACTGACTAGGGCGCATCAGAACTTGAAGATCGTATTCCTGAAGGAGCAGGAGGCAAAGTTATTGACCTGTAAAGCCGGTGACCCGGCTTTCTATGTCACAGGCGTCACCTATTCCGAGAGTGGGGATCCGATAGAATACGAAGAATCCCTGTACAGGAGCGATGAATACGAATTTTTCGTGGAAGTAGGACGTACGATACGGTGACACCGAAAGATACCCAGATTGAGTAAACCAAAGCGGGCGGATTCCATACCGGGAAAGGCGTGTATCATGTCAGGATGGATCCGGGATTTCGTCGCGTGCTCTTTGACAATAACAGGTGGTGTGGCGAACGATTCAGGCTTCAGATCGTTTCGTCTCGAGGTCTTTGTGTAAACAATGGGGAATGGGGGTCGTATCATCATTTAATAGATGATTTTTTGATTTTTATCTTTTATAGAAAATAATTCCGCTGTATGCAAGTGGTGTTACTGACCTCTTGTTGGATTTTTATAGCTGTTCGTGGATTGGTACGTCAGACAACCATATATGAAAAAGGAGGCTTATATGGCGAAGAAAATACACATCGTAGTGGCCGGTATATTAGATACCAAAGGGAATGAGATCAGGTATATAGCCGAGAGAATCCGGGCCGCGGGGGGAGAACCGTTGATATTGGAGCTCAGCGTCGGAAAGGAGGCCGGGTGGGCGGACATCGGGGTGAGCGAGGTAGTGAAGCGGGTTGGGAGCAGCACGAAAGAGATCTTCTCGATGGAACGGGCCAAAGCGAGCGATATCATCGTCAAAGGTGCGATCGAGATCGTCGTTGATTTACTTAAGAAAGGAAAAATGGATGGAATAATAGCGATGGCGGGATCTATGGGTACCAGCATGGCGACAAGGGTCATGCAAACGCTTCCGATAGGAGTTCCCAAGGTAATGCTTTCCACGATGACGTCGGGTGATGTGAGACCCTATGTCGGCACAAAGGATATCTGCATGGTATACCCCATCGCGGAAGTGGGGCTCAATTCCGTAACAAGAAAGGTTTTAAACAATGCCGCGGGGGCGGTCGTGGGGATGGCGAGTGCCCCGGCTCCCGAGAAGGAGGAAGAGAAACCGCTTATCGGGTGTATGATGTTCGGCGTGACCACGCCGGCGGTGCTCCATGCATCGAAGTATTTCGAGACGAGGGGCTACGATGTCATGATTAATCATGCAGTCGGGAGCGGCGGGCAGTCGATGGAGGAGCTTATCTCGGACGGGTACATAACCGGTATACTGGATATTACGACGCACGAAATTGCGGATTTTATGCTCGGTGGAGTCCTCAGTGCAGGGCCGGACAGGCTGACCGCTGCGGGAAAAAAGGGAATCCCGCAGGTGGTGGCGCCGGGAGGTCTCGATGTTATCAACTTCACGACCCCGGACTCGGTTCCAAAACATTATGAGAATGAGCTCGACATTCCGGGACGGATTATCAAGGTACACAATCCGACAGTGACGGTCGTCGGCACTTCTCTCGACGAAGCGCACAGGATCGCCGTTCATATTGCACAGAAGCTGAACAAAGCGAAGGGCCCGACTGCTCTTTGCGTACCGATGAAGGGATGGGGGGCATATGATACCGCAAAAAAGAGCCCTGAACTGGGGTGGGCGGAGGACTCGCCAGGCCCCACATGGGTGGGCGACCCGGACCGTAAAGAATGGTCGTGGCGGTCTCAGTACTTCGTCAAAGGGCTGCGCGAGGCTATTGATCGAAATAAGAAGAACCTGGATGTTCTTATCGTAGACCGGCATATGAATGAAACGGCATTCGCCGACCTGTTGGCGGAACTGCTCGACGAGATGCTCGACGGCCGATGGGGTAAGGGAAGTCATCACGACATGGACGAAGTATACGAATTATGAGGACGTATACGGGGGCTTGCCTGAAAGGGACAGCTGGCTGTTCGGATGCCGAATGGCGGCTTCTGACTTGTCGGTTTTGCAGCGTGAATGAGCAGAATGGCTGGCTCGACGGTGCCGGTTGATGCGGTTTATGAAATATGTTTCAAAGAAGATGAATACGGTTGTGATCATAGTGTTACCGCCGTATTTAAATAAATAACAACAAGGGGGAAACTATGGCAAAGAGGTACAAACGGGAAGAGCTTGTTGCACGATTGAAGAAGACCCTCAAAGGGGGGAAACCGATCATCGTCGGCGGTGCCGGTGACGGATTTACAGCGAAGCTCGAGGAGAAGGGGGGTATAGACATAATCGGGGTCTACAATTCCGGGCGATTCAGGCATTTCGGCGCAGGCTCGCTGTCGGGATTGATGCCGGTCGGCAGGAACAATCAGATGGTCCTGGATTATGCGGAGGAAGTGTGTTCCATGGTAAAGGATACACCGGTAGTCGCCGGGTTTTGTGCACAGGATTCGAGAACGATTTGGGACTACTGGTGTAAAAGGCTGTGGGAAATAGGGGTTTCGGGGTTCATGAGCTTTCCGACCGTGGGGCTGATAGATGCGGACTCGAAATACAGGAAGAACCTCGAAGAATCGGGTCTAGGCTTCTCAAAAGAGGCGGAAATACTAAAAGTCATCCATGACCTCGGTTACTTCACCATCGGGTATTGCTTTACCCCCGATGAGGCGAAAAAGGTCGCCCAGGCACAGGTGGATATAGTCGCATGTCATGTCGGTCTCACCGCCGGGGGTCTCATCGGCGCGGAAACGGTCATGTCGACGGAGGAGAGTATCAAGGTGACGAAGTCGCTGATCGATGCCGCGAAAGAGGTTCGTCCGAAAAAGGATTTTCTTGCGATAACACACGGCGGCATCATGGCGGATCCGGCCACGACGAGCCCGGTCCTCGAGGCGACTGAGGCGGTCGGGTATCTCGGTGCTTCAAGTATAGAGAGAACACCGGTTGAGCCCGCGGTGATCAAGGTGTGCCGGGATTTTAAAAACATGCCGGTGAAAATACCGAGTTGGGTGAAGCTCTAAAAAGATTTCCGCGGGGGGAGGATGTATGGCTAAGAAGTATACTCGGAAAGAGATTCTCGATCGACTCCGGCGGGAGGTTGCAGGGGGCAAACCGATTCTGATGTTCGGGGCGGGAATCGGACTCACTGCAAAAAGCGCGGAGCTGGGGGGCGCGGATCTCATAGCGGTGTATTCAACCGCCATATCAAGGATGAGGGGTTTGCCGACGCTTTTGGCGTTCCTGCCGTATTCCGATGCGAATGAAGATGTGAGGAGGATGGCGAGGGAGATACTGCCGGCCGTGAAAGAGGCGCCGTGTATTGTCGGAATCGGTGCTCATGACCCCACGCTCGATCTCGGAAAATTTATATCCGAAATGGTGGAAATGGGATTTTCGGGGATTACCAATGAGCCGTTTGCCGGCATATACGGCCCGGAATTCGCCGCACAGCTCGAATCTGCCGGTATCGGTTTTTCTAAAGAGGCCGAGCTCATACGGACGGCGCATGCCTCTGATATTTTTACCGTCGCATGGGCGTTTACCCCCCAGGAGGCGGCCAAGATGGCCGAGGCGGGAGCCGATGTGGTGGGGGCGCTCGTGGGAGTTACCGCCGGCGGGCTTACGGGTGTGAAAAAGGCCCTCAGCCTTGAGGAGGCGGCGGAGGCCGCACAGGCGATGAGCAGTGCGGCTAAAAAGGTCAATCCAGATGTGCTTGTCCTCACCCATGGGGGGCCGTTCAAGGATCCGGAAACTGCCGAGTACTCTCTCGTTCATACCGATGCGGTGGGGTATGCGGCGGGATCGAGCGGGGAGCGGATGCCGACGGAAAAAGCGGTTTCCGAAGTCACCAGGCGCTATAAGGCGATTAAGATGGAAAAGACAAAGTAAGAAGGGTGGAACCCAAAGAAGGGCCGCCTTTCGGTGTTGTGACGTAGCGAGAGATGTGGAGTAAAACTATTAAAGGGGGAAAAACCATGAAACGCTTTGTAAGGGTGTCAGCAGTAGTGTTGTTCGTCTTCTTTTTGTGTGCCCTGCCCGCACTTGCGGAGAAGGAGGAGAAACCGATCAAGATCGGTGTGCTCGCCGTTCTTACCGGTGCGTTTGCAGAGCTGGGCCAGGACAGTGTCGACGGGGTGAAGCTAGCGTTCGAGGAGTACGGGTACAAGATAGCCGGGAGACCGGTGAAGCTGTATATCGAGGATACCGCAGCGACTCCGAATGTCGCAGTCGACAAGTGCAGGGCCCTTGTCAACCGTGACGGCTGCCAGATCATATTAGGCCCCTTGAGCGGTGCAGAGGGTCTGGCGGTTAAGAAGTCGGCCGATGAGTGGCCGAACGCGACGATTATCGTGTCGGCATCCGCAGCGGAGGATGTCTGCAGAAGGGGAATAAAGCCTAATGTATGGCGGACCTCCTTCTGCGGCGATCAGCCGATGTTCCCGCTCGGTATATGGGCGTATGAGCACGGCTACCGAAAGGTGATCACAATCGGGGAGGATTATGCGTTTCCCTATGCGCATGTCGGCGGATTCCTGAAGGCGTTCTGCGAGAAGGGGGGATGCGTGGCGGCAAAGTACTGGGTGCCGATCGGTACCAGTGATTATGCATCCATAATAACCGAGCTGCCGAAAGACGCGGACTGCATATACCTGACGTTGAGCGGCTCCGACGTCATCAGCTTTCTCACCCAGATGGATAAATTCGGGATGATGGGAAAGTACGAGATATTCGGCGGTGCGACGGCGATCGATGCGGGAACATTGACCACGATGGGAGAAGTCGTTGAAGGGATCGTTTCAGGATCGATATGGACAGGTGAGATCGACTCTGAGTCTTTCAGGTCACTGGACAAACGGTACGGAGCGCTTCGCGGACGTCCGATCGGACTGTTTGCGGGGCTGTACTACAGGTCCGCCATGGTTGCCGCCATAGCCTTAGAGAAGATAGGAGGCAAGGTAGAAGATCAGGCCGCTTTCAGGAAAGCCTTAGGCAGTATAGACTATCAGGGTCCTGTATCACGGATAACATTCGACGAGTTCCAGCAGGCCAAGATGGATGTATTTATCAATGAGGTCAAATTCGTCAACGGCGAGTGGCGGAATGTTATTATCGAGACGTATCCGCAGGTAAGCCAGTTCTGGACATACGACCCCGTGGAGTTCCAGAAGCAGCCCTCCTACAGCCGAAATTTTCCAAACTGTCCATGCAAATGAAAGCTGCTGACGGTCGGCAGGTACTACACCTGCAGAACGTGTCCAAACGGTTTGGCGGGCTCTATGCCGTGCGCGACATCAATCTCGATGTCGCGCATGGCGAGCGCCTCGGTCTCATCGGACCGAACGGTGCGGGCAAGACGACGCTCTTCAACGTTATTACCGGGGACCTTCGCGGAACCGAGGGCAAAATCTCTTTGTTCGGACAGGATGTCACTAAAACGGCGGTAAGAAAGCGTGTCGCGAGAGGCCTTCGGAGGACCTATCAGAAGTCGTCTCTCTTCGACTCCCTCACGGTAGGAGAGAACCTCTACCTCGGCGTTCTCGGCCCGCAGGAGGGGTATCTAAAAAGACATTACAACATAGTCCTGAAGGCGGAAAAGGACGGCAGGCGAATGGACCAGGCGAAAGAGATCGCAACGATGGTGCGGCTCGAAAAGAAGTTCGACTGGTCTTCCGGGTTGCTTTCACACGGCGAAAGAAGACAGCTCGAAATCGGTCTCGCCATGACGCTCGAGCCGCGTCTCGTGATGTTCGATGAACCGGTTTCGGGACTTTCTCCGGATGAACGTAAGATGGTGGTGGATATGTTGGAATCTTTGCCCCCCGATATCACGCTCCTGTTGATCGAGCATGATATGCATGTCGCATTGAAAGTCTCGCAGAGGGTCGTCGTGCTCCATGAGGGAAGGATCATAAGAGAAGGTACCCCCGCACAGATCAGTGCCGACGCTGAAGTGCAGCGGGTCTATCTCGGAGGTACTTTTAATGGATGATATTCTGTCTTTGAAGGACGTACACGTACACTACGGTTCCAGCCATATCGTGCAGGGTATTTCACTGGATCTAGAGCGGGGAATACTGGCGATTGTGGGACGAAACGGTATGGGGAAGACCACGCTTGTAAAATCGATCATGGGTATCGTGCCGGTTACCTCCGGAATAATACGGCTTCTTGGCAGAAGGATCGAGAACAAAAAGCCGTATGAAGTGGCTCAGTGTGGGGTGGGGTATGTCCCGCAGGGAAGAGAGCTGTTCCGATCTCTCAGCGTGGACGAGCATCTGCGACTTGCAAGACGGGAGGGAGCAGAATGGAACAGCAGGCGGGTATATGATCTCTTTCCGAACTTGTACAAACTCCGTAACCAGAGGGCGGTACTGCTTTCCGGCGGACAGCAACAGATGCTTGCAATCGGAAGGGCCCTGGTGACGAATCCCTCGTTGCTCGTCATGGACGAACCTTCGGAGGGGCTCGATCCGATTGTTCTTGAGACCGTGATACGAACATGCAAAGACCTCATTAAAGGGGGGATAAGCCTGCTTCTCATTGAACAGAACCTCCATGCGGCGACGTCGCTCGCAGGAGAGCTGCATGTAATGGTTTCCGGAACGATAGTCCAGAAGATAGAATCCGAGCGAATCATGCATGACAAGAAGACGCAGGACCAGCTTTTAGGTGTTTCTGTGGAAGCAGGCTAATCCTAGTGGATAACCGAGGGTGGGGATCGGGTAATTTCGGAAGCAAGCGCGGGCACGGTATTCTAAATAGCTTCGTATATAAGAAATTTACGATGATTTCGATCATAGAAGTTGTTGGATTAAAAGGCTCATCTTTAACAGGAGAGGGGTAGCACGGTGAATCAGATCCTGATCCAGTTTATGAACGGTATTACATACGCTGGGCTGCTATTTATGATTGCGAGCGGATTTACGTTGATTTTCGGCGTAATGCGTGTCATCAACATGAGCCACGGCGCGTTCTATATTCTGGGTGCGTATATGGCGTATACGATTCAGAAACAGACCGGGAACTGGTTGTACGGAATCATAATTGGAAGCATAACGGTAGGGATTACCGCGTATATCGTGCGCCTGCTGGTGAGCAGGGTAAAAGGCGACCTGCCGCAGACGGTATTAACCCTAGGTATTTCAATGATGATAGCTGATCTCTGCCTCTATATATGGGGGGGGCTGCCTCGCACCGTCGGAGAGCCTATGTTCACTAGTACGCCGATTCCGTTCGCCGGATTGACATATCCCGCATTCCGGTTTTTTGTTCTTGCGCTTGCGCTCGTCGTCGGCGGAACCATGTGGTACATGCTCCAGCGGACACAGCTCGGGCGGATACTTCGCGCCGGTACGGATAACCGGTCGATGACCTCGGCGCTCGGTATCAATATCGACCGGATATTCACGCTGGTATTCATACTCACAGGTTTTATAACGGGGCTCAGCGGCGCCGTCGGGGGGACGTATATTGCGTTCGGGCCCGGGTCCGATTTCTCAATTCTGACCTATGCGCTTGTGGTCGTCATCATGGGGGGAATGGGGAGTATTGCCGGTTCCGCGCTGGGGGCGCTCATCGTGGGGCTGGTGGACAGTTTCGGACGTGCGTACGTGCATGAGGTGGCGATCTTCCTGTTGATGGGAACGCTGATAATCGTGTTGGCGTTCAGGCCGCGAGGATTGCTTGGGAGGGAAGAATGAATAACGACCGCATGATTCGTCTCATTATTATACTTATAATATGCGTAATCGCGATTACCGCTCCTCTGTGGCTGCCGATATACTATGTACAGTTGCTTGATATGAGCCTTTCCCTCGGTTTGACTGCAATGAGCTTCATACTCCTTGCCGGATACTGCGGAATGATATCATTCACCCAGACGGCGTTTTCATCGATGGCTGCGTATGTTGTCGGCATCGGTACGATGGACCTCGGTTTACCCGTATGGGTTTTGCTTCCCCTTTCCGTCGCGGCTTCGGCTTTCTTGAGCGCGCTCTTCGGGGGGATTGCAATCAGGGCGAAGGGAGTATATTTTTTAATGATGACGCTGGCCCTCTCCCAGCTTTTCTATGGGGTCGGATTGGAGTGGGAATCCGTAACCCACGGATGGAACGGTATCGCGGGAATTACGAGGCCCGAGATATTCGGCTTCTCACTCATTTCAGCGACTCCCCGTTACTACACAGCGCTCTTCGTTACGGTGCTCTGTTATCTCGTCATGCGCCGCATCGTACGCTCACCATTCGGGTTGGCGTTGCAGGGTATCAGGGACAATCCGACGAAGATGGCGGCTCTCGGTTTCAACGTTCACCTCTATCGGTTTCTGGCCATCGTCATATCCGGTGCGTTCGCCGGAGTGGGCGGGGTTCTCAGCTTATACTCGACCGGGGTCGTCTCTCCTCACACGAGCGATCTCTCCGCCATCGTCAAGGTGGTGCTGGCCGCACTTTTAGGCGGGGTTACGCGTCTGGAAGGCGGCCTCATCGGGGCG
Organism: Spirochaetota bacterium; assembly: GCA_016934265.1. Classification (GTDB taxonomy): domain Bacteria; phylum Spirochaetota; class B62-G9; order B62-G9; family DRHN01; genus JAFGTF01. Next base: position 21,220 of record JAFGTF010000037.1, on the reverse strand, counting down.
GTTCTGACTATCTTGCTTATCAGTTTCACAAGCCGTTACACCTCCCGTTATTGGATGGTCGTCGGTGCAGTCTTTATGATGGTGATGTTGTTTCTCCCGAACGGCATCTTGGGGATAAAACTGAGAAAGAAATCGTAGAACAAACCTCACACAATTCAAGATAGGGGATTTTTATGAAGAAATATATAGTCACTATATCCGAAGGCATCGAGAAGATTACCGACACCGGGGTGTTCAGGAAGCTTCTTCTTCTGCCGGAGAACGTCGGTATAGAAACATGCGAAATGGGAGTTCTCATGCTGCACCCCGGCCAGTCGTGGGGATACCCAGATCACCACCATGAAGATGAAGAGGCGTATTTCGTTCTCGAGGGAAAGGGTATCCAGATAATAGACGATGAGGAGTTTGAAATAGCGAAATATATGGCGATTTACATGCCGCCGAATTCCGTACATATCACTAAAAACACGGGGAATGCACCGCTTTGGGTTCTCTATGTACGCACACCGGAGGAGTACCGTTGATTGCGGTTCGACGTCGTCAGGAGGCGGATCGGCAAATCAAGGACCGAAGGAAAACGATGAATATCCAGGTATTCGAAAGTTACCAAACAGTATCGGATGATGATCTCAGAGACAGAGATGTCGTGGTAATGGATGTCTTCAGAACGACCTCCGTGATAATAACAGCGCTTGTTCACGGAGCCGGATGTGTCATCCCAGTGGAGAGTGTCGATGAGGCATGGGACGTGTTCCGGCGGGACAAAACCGGCCGCACGCTGCTTGGGGGAGAACGGCAGGCGCTTCCGATAGAGGGATTTCATCTTGATAATTCACCGAACTCATATACCGAGGAGAAGGTGCGCGGCAGGAATGTCGTTTGCACGACTTCCAATGGAACGCAGGCAATCAAGGGGTGCCTTGAAGGGAAAAGAATCTACATCGCTTCATTCTTCAATGTATCCGCGGTCTCGGAAGAATTGAGACGTAAGGAAAACGACGTTGTGTTGGTTTGCTCCGGTACGTTCGGGCGGTTCGCGCTCGAGGACGGACTGTGTGCCGGTATGATCGCCTCCAGTCTCGGGAAAAAGGCGGAAACAACACTCAACGATCTCGGGGCTGCAATGACGGCCCTTTCTGATTGCACAACGGACATGCGGAGTCTGTTGAAAAAGGGCAGTCTCGCCTACGAGTATCTCGAGAGGACGGGCTATGAGGATGATATTGCATTATGCCTGCAGACCGATCTCTACGACGTAGTCCCCTTTTATTCCGAGGGACATATCACCTTGTAGGCTGTGATGTAGAATGAATCGCAATACATAATGCGTTGCATTAAGCGGCCGGTTTTCCGCTGTTGATATCGATATCGCCGCTCCCGATTTCCGTATCCGTATTGCAGACCGAAAAACGCACGATGCCGTTTTTACCGCTGAGATACACGCCGTGTCCGATCGACCAGGTGACGGCGTCATACTGAACCGGATCAATCTGGGGGGTCCTCACGAACTCCCAGCAGGATTCCTCCGTCGCCTGCAGCGCCTGGATCTCGCATACGAGGGACGCACCGCGGTCTAACACGATGATGACCGTGACAGGCGTGCCCATCGGTCCCTCGTTCGGCTCGCAGTCTATGGTACCGTGAACATCGAAGTCGCCCGAAGCGACGATCTCGCCGTCCGAAACAGTCTGCTGGTGCTGAACGAGGGTACATCCGATCATGCAGACTCCCAGCACGGAATAGAAGAAAAAACTGAAAAACGATGCCGGCCTTCTCATCGTTGTGCCCGCCGTCTGTAACATACGAAAGCGATTCAAGAGAAGTCAAAGAGCCGTTGAGAAGTGTGTATGGGGGAAATCCGCCGCTCGTACAAAATTGTAGTATATACCGGACATCCTGTCAAACAATATACCGGCTTAGTCTCGCCTGCGATGACACACCGTGGGAGAATACTCCGCGCCCCGAAAGGAGAAAAGGCAAATCGTATGCCGGCAGGCTTCGATACGGGACAGGAGGATGCAGAATCCCTCCCACTGTGGGCGAATGATAGAGACACATAAAAAAGAGGGGATTTCCAAGAAACAGGAGTAAAAACCGCAGCATTCGGCCCGATCCACCGTGTTAGGAATATTCCCGCAATGTACGAGGCTATGGGCTCCTTGCGGCCCTCATAGCGGCGGGACCGTCGATCGGCCAACGGTCAGTCTTTTTTTCTCCCCGAGACCGTGAGCACGGGAACGGAACAGAGGCGCACGACACGTTCCGCAACGGAGCCGAACATAATGTCCCTCCACCCCGTGCGCCCGTGCGAGGCTATAACGACAAGGTCTATTTTGTCGTTCTCCTTCGTATAGTGCAGTATCCGTTCCGCGGCATTACCGTGTGCGATGTGCGGATGCGCGGTGACGCTCTTCGGAACATTTTTTTCTATAACCGAGTCGAGGGTCTTCTTCGCATCGTTTTCGAGCTCATACTGATAGGTGTTGAGGTTGAACGCGGACGGGCCGACGTTCGAGACGATCGTCGGTATCGGCGCAACGACGTGCATAACGGTAAGCTCGCAGCGGAAGTGGCCGGCAAGCTCGCATGCAGCGGAGACCGCCTCGTACGAGGGCTCACTGAAATCGGTGGGGCATAGTATATGCGTGATAGGAAGCACTGTCACAGTCCTCCGGAAGAGTGGTATGGTATTCCCGGCTTCGGGCCGATGCATGCTCGTATTTTTTGAAAATGCATAGTCCGCCCGCCGCCGATACATTCGACTTCGTATTCAAAAACATAGTATATGTCCTTCAGGGCATAATGTAAATATATTGTGCGTCGTGCCGGTGAAGGGTAAAATCCTTATGTCGCGTTCGACGTGAAAACGGGGTGTATCGCGTTTGAGCATTGTCATTTCGACAGCCTGAATGGTGATGATGCTCGTGACGGCTTTTTCGGACCGGTACCGGTATAGGAAGAGCGGAAACATTTTCGCAGGAACAGGCGGCTAAGGCGCGTATCATTTCTTGACACGAAACGAACGTTCTTAGTAAATTTACAAGCGGTTTTTCAGGATATCATCGGCGGAGGACGGTCAACGTGATAACGATAGAAGGGGTTACGAAGCGGTATGGACAGACGGTCGCGGTACGGGATATAAGCTTCAGTGTGGAGCGAGGGGAGATACTCGGTTTTCTCGGACCGAACGGTGCGGGAAAGACGACCACCATGCGGGTGATTACCGGATACTTTCCCCCCACCACAGGCAACGTGACTGTCTGCGGGCACAGCGTGCTGGACGAACCGATCGAGGTAAAGCGCAGGATCGGTTATGTACCTGAAAATCCTTCGATGTACAACGACATGACGACGATCGACTACCTCAGATTCGTCGGTGCGGTCAAGGGAGTACCGAAGGCCGTCCTGAAAGGGAGGGTCGAGGATACGGTCGATCGGTGCGCGCTGAAGAGCGTGGTGAACAGGCGGGTAGGAGAGCTGTCGAGAGGATACAGACAGCGCGTCGCATTAGGCCAGGCGCTCATAAACGATCCTCCCGTACTGGTACTCGACGAGCCGACAACGGGTCTCGATCCGAAGCAGATCTACGAGATACGGCAGCTCATCGGTTCCATGGCAGGGGAACGGACGGTGATCCTGTCCACCCATATACTGCCGGAGGTCTCGATGACCTGCAACAAGGTGGTGATCATCAACGAGGGGCGGATCGTCGCCGTTGATTCCACGGAGAATATCGGGAAGGGTCTCGACCAGACCAGGAGCATATCGCTTGTCGCACGGGGGCCCTTCGATAAGATAAAACGATGTCTCGCTTCAATCGACGGCGTCGGGGGCGTGAAGCAGGAGGGGGAGTCTTATACGGTCGAGACGGACAAAGGCAATGACCTCAGGCCGCTCATCGCGAAGCGTGTCGTAGACGAGGGGTTCGAGCTTCTCGAGCTGAGCTCGAGAGCGATGAGCCTCGAGGATGTGTTTCTCAAACTTGTTACCGTTGAGGAGGAGGAAAAGACGTCATGAGAAATATAGCGGAGATATACAAACGGGAGATTCGGTTCTACTTCACATCTCCGATCGCCTATGTAGTGATGATAATATTCACCGCAATCTTCGGATTTTTCTTCTATAGGAGCCTCATCTACTATTCCGAGCTCTCCTATCAGCTCATGCAGAACCCGTACTACGGGCAGAGAATCGACCTCATCCTCGGCGTATTCGGCCCGGTGTTCGGCAACAATGCGATCATATTCCTCATGATGATCCCTCCCATATCGATGCGTCTCATCGCGGAAGAGAAAAAATCCGGCACCATAGAGCTTTTATTCACGTATCCGGTGAAGGACGGGCATATCGTGATCGGAAAGTGGCTCGCAGCCGCGACGATCGTCGCGGTCATGCTGATACTCACTCTTCCGGCGCCGTTCATGGCGTTCGGGTTTACGCAGTCTGCGGAGTGGGGCCCCGTCTTCGCCGGATATCTCGGGCTCTTTCTCATGGGGATCTCCTTCCTTTCGCTCGGAATACTGATTTCGGCCCTCTCCGAGAACCAGATCGTTGCGATTATCATATCCTACGGCGTGCTGCTCGGGTTCTGGTTTTTAGGCTGGGTGATGGATCCCTCGAGCGGGAAGACGATAGGAAAGGTGCTCAGCGAACTCAGCATCATCGACCATCTGAACAATTTCGTCAAGGGGATGATCGATACGAAGGACGTCGTCTACTACGTGCTGTTTATATTCGTATCACTGTTCCTGTCGTTGCGAGTTCTCGAATCAAAGCGATGGAGGGGGTAAAATGCTGAAGAAAATAGAAAGATACCTGTATATCGTCTCACCGCTTCTACTGCTCGCGAGCCTTCTTATTTTCTACCTGACAGGAAAGTTCGAGGTCCTTTCCATCGTCACGCTTGTCGCCGGAGTAGGAATCGGCATCCTGTTTTTCGTCCGGTTCTATGACGAAATCGTCGGGAAGATAACGAAACGGAAGGTACGGTACGGTCTCAACAGCACCATTATCAGTATCGTGGTACTCGCACTCGTGGTCATCGTGTATCTCGTCCTTTTCGCGCATAACAAGAAGTTCGATCTCACCGAGTCGAAGCGCTTTTCTCTCTCGAAACAAACGGAAGAGCTGCTCGAGCGGCTTTCCGGCCCTGTCCGCGTATACGCCTTCTTCTCGAAAAACCAGGAAACATCCGGGGTACGCGAGCTGTTGGAACAGTACCGGTACATATACCGGGACTTCGAATACGAGATTATAGACCCCGACCTGAATCCGGGAAGGGTCCAGGAGATGGGGGTCACCGCCTACGGTGAAGTCATAATCGAATACGGCGGAAAGAAGGAGAAGATCAAATCCCAGAGCGAGGAGGGGATTACGAATACACTTATCAAGCTCTCACAGACCGAGAAGAAGAAACTGTACTTCGTATCGGGACACGGGGAGCGGAGCATAAACGACTACCAGAATACGGGGTATGACAGGATACGTGTGTCGATACAAGACGAGAACTTCGAAGTGGAAGAGATCCTCCTGCTTCGCGAGGAGGCCGTACCGGAAGATTGTGCGGTCCTCATCACCGCAGGCCCGACAAAGGACTACGATCCGTATGAGCTTTCGCTCATAGAGCGGTATATACTCGAGGGGGGGCGATATTTCGTCCTGCTCGATCCCACGGAGAGCGGAGCGCAGCTTGCGGGTCTCACCGCTTTTTTAGAGCGGTACGGAATCGTCGCCGGCGACGACGTCATTATTGACCCCTTAAGCAGGGTGCTCTCCGGCGATTACTTCATGCCGGTGGTAAACGAGTACACGTATAATCCCATCACGCGGGATTTCGGATTTACCACCTTCCTCAGGCTGGCCCGGAGCATAGATGTGAGGGATACGGATACGAACGACAACACGTTTCCCAGGGTCGTCGCTACAACTGGCGAATCGAGCTGGGCGGAGACGGACAAGGCCGAGCTCTTCTCCGGAAAGAAAGCGCGGTTCGATAGGGGAATTGACGTCGAGGGTCCGGTGCCGGTGATGGCGTATTCCAGCATCGGTGTTCAAAAAGAGGCGCCCGGGTCCGGGGAGCCGGACGCCGAACGGTCCACGGAGGACAATAAGGAAGCGTACATCTTCGTTGTCGGGGATTCCGACTTCATAAGCAACTCTATGTATCAGACACAGGGGAACAAAGACCTCTTTCTCAATGCGGTCAACTTCCTCGCAGATCGGGGAGACCTCGTATCGATCAGACCGAAAGATCAGGAGTCTGTGTATCTTACCATGACTGCGCGTCAGGGGAGGCTCGCCTTCTTCATCTCTATGGTGGCCGTTCCTCTCTTCGTCATTGTCATCGGCCTCTACATCAATATCCAGAGGAGAGTGCGATCATGAAGCATTTCAGGACCGCTCTCATTGCCGCCCTAGTGCTCGTCTGCAGCGGGTTCGCGTACTGGTATTTCGAAATAAAGGGGCGAAAGGAGAAACAACAGGAAGCTTCGAAGGAATCGCTCCTGTTTGAAGAGACAAAAGCTCCCGTCGAAAAAATAGTCATAAAAAACGAAGGTGACGAGATCGTGATGGAACGAATCTCCGACGAGCGGGCCGTTCCCGAAGGGTCACTCACCGATACAGGGGAGGATGCGGGCTACCGGTGGATGATAACCTCTCCCGTCGTCACGCGAGGGGACACCTATGCGGTGGATGAGCTCGTTTCGACGATCAAGGAGGCAAAGAAAGAGGAGGTCGTATACGAAAGCCTCGAAAAACAGAAAGAGTACGGGCTCGACGATCCTTCCGCTTCTTTACGTTTCTACCTTTCCGGCGACGAGCGGCCTCACGGTATAGATTTCGGAATAGAAAGCCTTGACGGAACAAAGGTGTTCGCGAAGACCGTCGGGAAGCAGATGATACTATCGGTACCCGCAGCAATTAAAAACGGATTGATAAAGAGCCTGTTCGACCTGCGTGACAAGATGCTCGCCTATTTCAAAGCGGAGGATGTCGTCGAGATATCCTACCTCTCCTCCCGCGGCGCGTTTGTGCTTCGCCGTGAGGAAGATCAATGGTATCTCATGCCCGGCAGGGTGAAGGCCTCGAATACCAGGGTCGAGATGTATATCGGAACGCTTATCTACGACCATTTCGTAGAGGTGGTCCAAGAGAGGGCGGACGAGGTCGCCCGGTACGGTCTTATGTCGCCACGGCTCATTGCGAGCTTCACATTGAAGGACGGTACCGATTATCTGTTTCTTGCAGGCGATTCCGTAAAGCGGGGAGACAAGGAATACTTCTACGCCACGCGTTCGACCGACAGGATGGTGTTTCAGGTCAAATTCGAGGTCGTCGCCGGACTCGCGAGAACCGAATTCGATATGCGTGACAGAAGGATCTTCGATTTCGAGGACAAGGATGTATCGGGTATTACCCTCACTCGTCTGGGCCCGGGAAAGACGGGGGCGGGTATTGCGCTCGAACGGGATGGCGAAAAGTGGCGGTTTCAGGATACGGGAGAAACGGTCGAACGCGATTATGTGGTGGAAAGTATTCTGCGCGGCGTGAAGAACGCCGAATATGAGGAACGGGAGCCGGTATCGCGAGGGGATAACGGGTGGGGGGCGACCGGTATCGAAAATCCGGTCTTTGAGACGGTTTTTACGTTCGGTTCCGGCAGACCTCCGCTTACCGTCCGAATGACTGCGGTGGACGACGAGACGAAGATGATGTGGTTGTCCCCGGACGGAGGCGATACCGCCTACTTCACGACCGGGTATTTCATGTCCTTCTTCCCGAACGAAAAAAAGGAGCTTTTAGAGTAGAATGCGAAGTCGGGATTGTGCTTTGAAAACCGCCGAGGAGAAATATTAAAAAACTTGACATTTTTCTATAAGAACGTTTTTTTATATACGGTGGTTCCAGCCGTGTAGTTTTCCTCGAAAGGTTTCGTGGCAAAACGGCGGTATAATAAACGACAGCTAACCCCTAAAACGGTACGGTGGATAGAGTTTCCTGCAACACTTTTCTTTTATCGGGACTAAACGAGCATATGGGACGGGGGCACGTACTGCGGGCGGTAAAGGGGGAATATTTACTATGGGGCGGAGTTTCTGAATGGGACAGGATACGATATATGAAGACGGTATGATCGAGGTGGTACGGGGGAAGGATAACCTGGTGCTGAAATACAAGAAGCCGCATTCTTTGACCATACCGGCTGATGACAAGGGCGAGATAGATTGTGAAGTGGTCCGCATGGTAAAGATGCGGGATGAAGAGGGAAAGAAATATCTCACCCAGGAGCAGATCGGGAAGATCATCGGCGTGTCCCGTCAGATGGTGAACCGTCGATGGCAGGTGTACAAGACGGAGGGGCTCATTTCACTGCTTTCCGGAAACTGGGAGAAGTCGAAGATAACGAATGCGTTTTTGGATCGCCTCGCCGAGATAAGCGTTGAAAATCCGTTCCTCTCCGCCTCTGAGATAAAGGATATCCTGCAGGAAGAGGGACTTTGCGACGAAGTGTCCGAAGCAACAGTCTATAACGCGCAGCGGCAGATGAATGGACGGCGAATCATCGAGCTTATGCGAAAGAAGGTCGTAAAGAACATCGCCCAGTCCTTCATAGAATCGGAAGACCTTCTCCACAAACTCTTCGTGGTCATTGAGGGCCTTTCTTCCGGAATACCGCGAAACGAAGAAGAGGAAGCGGTGGTAGACTAGTGCCGTACTAGAGACGACGGCCTAAAAGCGATACCCGCCGTCGTAATACCGGGCGACGCCTCTTATCTTCCCCTGCGAGGCAACGGAATTACCACGGTTGACCCCCTACCGTCATACGGCTTTCAATTTTCCGTATGCATGTTTTCCAATCGCTTGATTTCGTCCCGGATTTTTGCCGCGTCCTCATACCGTTCCTCAGCCACCGCTTTGTCGAGGTCCTCCTTCAGTGAATCCAGCTGACCCTCTCCCGCTTCGTTTTCCGACTCCGATGTCATCACCGCCTCCGCTTCCGTGAACACCCTGCCGGCCTCGTCCATAACACTCTCTGCGACAAATATGGGGGAAGAGGTGCGGAGCGCAAGAGCGATAGCGTCGCTCGGTCTCGAGTCGACCTCGACCTCTTCACCGTCGCAGTGAAGAATCAGTCTTGCTATAAAGGTTCCTTCCCGAAGATCACACACTTCTATCCTTTCGATGCGGCATGAGAGGTGTTCGATGACGTTCTTCAAAAGATCGTGGGTCAGGGGCCGGGGTATTTTAACGTTGCTGATAAAGAGAGCGATGGACTGCGCCTCGACCGTTCCGATGAAGATGGGAAGAGTCCTATTGTCGCGTTTACCTTTAAGAAGAATTACGAATCCCATGTTCGAGAAAATAAGTTTGTCGAAGTCAACAGGTATCATATCATATGCGTCCGTCTAAAACAACGCTCCTACTATGGAATACAATAAACGGTAATCGGTATAATGTCAAATTAAACACAAAGAGAATACGCGGACGGGAAGCGGTGTTCGAGCGTTTATGCTGATCGTCATGTTATGAAGGTCACGGCAAAGGAACCGATGCCAAGAAGCGGGAAACAAATATCCCGAAATGCATCGGCATGCGTCATAGTATCGATCTTTTTTACATTGTCGATATTGATGTTGTGATAATCGGTTCTGAAATATAGTAAAACCGTTTTAACGGTAGCAGCCGATCGATATACGTAACGAAATGTGATGTTGCGGCAGGAACCATCCTGCTTCTTGGAAGCGGATTATACTTCAGACTATGCAATATCTACACATACAAAACGATGCAATAAAGGGTGGGTTACTCACCAAGCGCCGCGTATATATTCTAATGAAAGTCCAGAACGGCTGCGGGGCCGGGTTTTCGCGGTGCGATACTCTTGCCGGTGTTATGAATGTAGATTCGATCATGACACGACGGTGGGTACAAGAGCGTATACAGAAATCCGCCGGGTTGATCGATAAGTAACAGTAGGGAAGCATACGTAAAGAAGATGAGTCCGAATGGTATGAAATGAGACCGTCAATCCGGTTTACGATCGCCTTTTTTGTTCTTGCCCTTCTCGTCGCGGGTGGAACCGTCGGGTACTCGCTTATAGAACACTGGTCGCTGCTCGACGGGCTCTACATGACGGTGATTACCATAACCACCGTCGGATTCGGTGAGGTACGGCCGCTGTCAGCCGCGGGAAAGCATTTCACGATCATATTCCTGGTATTCAGTGTTGCGTCGGTCGGCTACTCGGTGACTACTCTCATCACCTACATATTCGAGGGTCAGATACTGCATGTCGTTAAGGAGCGGCGTATGAACAGATCTATTAAACGCCTGAAGGATCACTACATCGTCTGCGGATACGGTGATGTGGGACGTGAGGTCGCTCGGGAATTCATGCGAGCCGGTGTGAAGTTTATCATAATCGATAAGGACCCTGAAAAGTCGGAGCTTGTAAAGGATGAAACGATGCTATATATTCAAGGCGACGCGGAGGATGACGGGGTATTGAAGGAGGCGAGCATCGAACGGGCGAAGGGGCTGGTCTCCGCGCTTCCGGAAGACGAGCTCAACGTGTTCGTCGTGTTGTCCGCGAGACAGCTCAACCCGAACCTTTTAATCGTCTCCAAGGCGATAGAGCAGCGGACGATTCGAAAGCTTTTAAAAGTGGGTGCCGACAGGGTCATCTCTCCAAATCAGATTGCCGGTCAACGACTTGCATCGATTGTGCTGCGACCGGCGGTTCTGCAGTTCCTCGATGTAATGATGGACGGCGTGGATACGCCGATGAGAATGGAGCAGGTTGAGATCGAGGCGGGGTCTTGGATTGCGGAAAAGACCCTTCGTGAATCGGGAATCGGGAGCAAAACGGGGGCGGTAATCGTCGGTATCAACGCGCCGGACGGTAAGACGAGGACGAACCCCTCCTCGAATGCTGCGATCTCGTCGGTACGCCTGAAGGAGAAAGACTTCTTGATTGCGGTGGGTAACGACGAACAATTGCGCCGATTGCGTGAGTTTGTGAAACGCGGCAGGTAGAATGGCGGGGAACTTTTGACGGCATGGAGCGAAAACCGTTCGGCTTATATAACGGACTTATCGCGTCGGTGTGTCGGTTTTTCCATCTTCACGGCCTGGAAACAGGGATAAAAAAGTTCCTCCGACCTCATGATTTGACTCGACTTTTTAGGAAAAATTGCTAATACTATTTGCCGCACAATATTGTTAAGAATATTATTTATATGATTCTTACCAAAGGAAGTGGCCTGAATTGACCCGGGATATCGGTAGGCGGTTGTCACCGGTTTTCAAGTATGCGGTAATCGTCGTTATTATCTTCGGGCTGCTCATAACCGTATCGAACTACAAAGAGCTGAAGAGGCAGCTGCTTTCGACGGCTCCCGTGGACTTTATCGTTTCCGTATGCCTGTCGTTTTTAGTGTACATCATCGAGGGATTATTCCTTTTCATCGCGCTTCGATTTTTTCAAGAGAAAATCCCGATCTTTACCGCGATAAAATGCTCATTTGTCATCAACGCGATAGGGTATCTCGTCTCATTCGGCGGAATTACGCAGTTTACGACACAGATCCACATTCTCGATTACATCGGGGTCGGTGCAAGGAAGTCGGCGCTAATCCGCATACTGCAGGTGATATTTTTCGGCATCTTTTTCGACGTCATACTGCTTATTACTTTCATCATCCTGCTGGTGGACAAAGAATTCTCCACCGCCCTCACAATACCGGTTTATGTGGTAACCGTCGTAACGATACTGATAATCGCATTGTTTTATTGTACCGTCATACTGCCCGGGTTCCGTGAGACCGCGGTAAAGGCATTCGTTTCGGTATTCACCCGTTTTAGAAAACTTTTGTCTAAGAAAAAGAAGCCGGGGGAGATCGAGGTGAATGCATTCCTCGACGAGTTTAGACGAGGGTTTTCAATGGTTGCGAAAAATCCGCTTCTTTTGATGAAGTTGACAGCGATTACCCTCATAGACTATACGGCGCTCATGTCGGTGATGTACGTCTCCTTTCGAGCGGTGGGGTATGCGATAAACCCGTGGCACCTCATTATGGGAGTTACCATCGGGCTCGTAATAGGAACGGTATCGATGATACCGGGAGGGTTCGGCGCCTTGGAGGGGTCGCTTGCCCTCATATACGCCGCGTTGGGGGTTTCGGTAGACGTGGTGCTTTCAGCCGCGCTTCTGTACCGTATGGCCTTCAACGTGATCCCTTTTCTGTTCAGTATACCCCTGTATGTCGGCATGAAGCACAAAGACATAACCGGCCGGCCGCTCGGGAGGTGAAGGGTTCCTGAATCTTCAATACACGAAAGGGTACTGGTAGGTGCAAGGAAGCATGAATCCTATACGGTACGAAGGTTCATGCAGGCTGCCGGTGAGTGCGGTGTTTGCGTGCAGCTCGTTGTGCCCGGGGAGTTCGATAGTATCACGACCAGAGAGGGATGAAAGAGTTTATAGTACGGTGGGAAACTGGTGAAAACAGCGGATTGTCTTATACCGAGAATGGGTTCTCAAACGGGCTATTTCGCGCTCGCGGTTATCCGGCACCTCTATCGTCTCGGTGTGTCTGTATTGAACTCAAGCGTGAGTATCGAGCCGCAAAAAGTGGCAGCTTTATAACGAACTATGCCGCTGCCTCGTTTTCGGAAACGGCCGTGGCTGCTACACGGGTCACTTAAACGTGCGCAGGGCCGTATGGGGAAGAAGGCGGCAACTACATCTTGCTCATATCCGTTTTGCGGTCTACATTATACTTTGATGAAAACGGTTATTCAGCTTTTATATACAATGGCATTTTCGCTCGGCGTTGCAGGCGTCTTTCTTACTCTGTACAGCTTTTTGAAAAAAAGAAGCAACGGAACACGCTTTTTTTTGCTGTCCCTCGGTTTTTTTACTCTTCATACCGCTGCGATCCTCGTTTCGTATTATTTCGACGCAGCCGATGATGCGGCCGGCGCAGGGATGATCGTTCCCCGGGTCAACCGGTATCTTTTCGCAGTAAGCATTTGTCTTATCTCCTGCGCGATTTTTTTATGGGTCCGGTGCCGGTTCAGGGTACGGCAGACCCGTTTCAAGCGGGCTCTCTACGGAGTGGCGATATTTCTCGTCCCGCAGCTTTTATTTTCCTCGTCCCGGTTCGACGTTGCGAGCGGTGGAAGGGCCGGGCTCGACTTTTTCTGGTTAGTCGCCATTACGGTCGCCGTCTGTACGGCCGCGAGGCTTGCCGTCCGCCCGGTGAAAGGAGAGAAAAAAAGAAGGTCGGCAGTTTCGAGATTCCTCCTTATAGGAACCTGCGCCCTCATTGCGGGGCAGCTTGCCGATATGTATCTTACACTCTCCGGTTTTTTTTCGGGACTCTTTTTTTCCGTTTTCGGCTACGCTGGGCTCGGTGCAGCAACGATCGTAGCCGTCTTCCATCATTCACGTAGAGACTCTTCTTTTTCCGGAGCTTTTATTCGAAACTTGGCGATCGGTGGAATATCAAGGCGAGAACGGGAGATAATAGACCTGATCGTCAATGCATACCCAAACCGGCGGATCGCCGAGACGCTGTTCATATCGGTGAGCACGGTAAAGAGCCATACCGCGAGCATCTATCGCAAGCTCGGCATAAACAGCAGGATGGAGCTTTTCTATATGTGCAGAAAAGAACCGGCCAAGCAGGATCCCGAAAATAACGCTCTCCTTTGAAAAATCATACCAAAGTACTATTGACCCTTTTAAACTTTCTCGAGTATCATTGCCAGCGAGGTAGGCGCGGAATAGACAGACAGAAACGGCTTTTCGAGGGAGGACGCCGGTGAAAAAAGGCTTGAAAAAGGTACTGGAAAACATAGAGGCGGTGGGAGCAGCGGTCCTCATTGCGCTCGTATTACGGACGTTCGTTCTGGAGAACTACATGGTTCCCACGGAGTCCATGTACCCGACGATCGAGATCGGGGACCGTCTTTTCGCGTTGAAGTTCTTCTACGGCGCAAAGGTGCCTTTTACCGACAAGAGGCTTGTGGCCGTGCGCGCGCCGCGCCGCGGCGATATCCTCGTCTTTCTCGCACCTTTCTATGACCCCCCGAGCCTCGCGGTGCGGGTTTTCGACCCGGTTTTTCACCTTTTGTCGCTCGGATTCGTGACGATAGACCCGCAGCCGAAATACTACGTGAAGCGGGTGATAGGAGTGCCTCAAGACGAAATCGAAATCGTGGGAAAGCGCGTCTATGTGAACGGGAAGCGGCAGGAGGGCTGGTGGCCGGAATATTTTACGGACAAGAGGATTATTCCCGCGGGAGACGACGAAAGAAGCGGGAGAGATTATTTCGGACCGGTTTTGGTGCCGGACGGAAAATACTTCGTGATGGGGGACAACAGAGACAACTCGTTCGACAGCAGGTTCTGGGGGTTCGTGGATAGAAACGAGATATACGCCAGAGCCTTTTTCAGGCTCTGGCCGTTCCGGCGCGCGGGAATTATGAAATAGATTGATCTATTCGTTTCTCGGTAGTACCCTGCCGTACACGGCGTGTAAAGACCGGAAGACGGGTCTGTTTTTATGTGGAAAAAACTGTCTATTGTCGTCATTTTGCTGCTTTTTCCCTCGGTGGGATTGCCTGAGACAGGGCGACTATTCGACCTCTCGGCGGTCGGCTATTTCGAGGACGGCAGGTTCACCTTCATCCAGACGTTCCTGAAAGAAAACGTTTCTCACGGTCCACGGCGCGGAGGCTTCATGCCGCAGGAGGGGGAGGTGAAGATTTATTTTCAAAGCAGCAAGCACAAAACGTCGTACGTCATGACAACGGAGTCGTATCAGAAAGGCAGGCTGCTCTATTCAACGGAGGCGGCCGTCGATCGCTTCGGTACAACCATGCGGTACGTGGTGTACGGTAATGAGGGCGATCCGGAATACGACTACCGGTATAACTCGGAGAGCGGGGGCGGCAGCGTCTGTTACCGTGATGAAGACGATACGCTGGTACGAAAGAAGGTGACCGTCCCCCCTCACGCATACAGCATGATGACGATCCCGTATATTATCGGTGCGCTTACGGTTACCGATTCCGAGCGGCACTCGTTCGATGCGGTGGTGGGAGACGGGAGAAAGCTCGGTCTCTATCTCCAGCGAATCGGAGCCGAGAGTGTGCAAGTAAAGGGGCGTGTCTACGCTTGCAGCAAGTTCGAGATGGGTATGAGCGGGGTCATAGGCCTTTTCGTGCCGAAGATGGTCTTCTATGTGGACGACGGATCGAAACTGCCGGTCCGGCAGAAGATGATGGGAGGTTCGATAATCGAGTACGAACCGGTCGACTAGCGGCCGCCTAGCGGCCGCCGCTATGCCCGGGCAAGGTCGATGTTGAGCTTGAAGCGTACCCCCTGGCGGACTGAGACACCGAAGGACACGAGAGTTAAAAGCGTTCCCTCGTCGATATCCGCTATCTCGACCTCATACGCGCCGGCGAGAATCGCCTCCTTCCTGTCTATCACGAACTCTGCCAAAGAGACGAGCGCCTCGCCCGGAGTTTTATCTTCCACGTGCTGCAGTGTCGGTTCCACACCGTCCTCCATTATACGTGTCAAAAAATCAAGACGTACCGGGGTCTTGCGGTCAATCGAACAGCAAACCGCCGTTAATATCGATTATCTCTCCGGTGATGAATCCAGACAGCGGATGAACGAGGAAGGCGACGACATGCGCGACCTCTTCTGGATCGCAGAATCTTCCCACCGGTATCTGGGACAACATCTCCTTCTGCTTCTTTTGCGAGAGCTGCTCTGTAATCATCGGCGTCTTGACGTATCCCGGCGAAATGCCGTTTGCCGTGATGCCGTAACTCGCAGTCTCGCGTGCGATGGAGAAGGTCAGAGAGACGAGCGCGCCTTTGGACGCCGTATATGCCGTTCCGGCGGTGATCCCGCCCGATTTCGCGGCAAGCGAGCATATATTCACGATTCGTCCCCAGCGCTTTTGTTTCATATCAGGGACGACGGCCTTCGACAGGAAGAAGGCGCCGCTCACGTTGACCTCAAGCACACGTCGCCATTCGTCTGCAGGCGTGGTCTCGATCTTGTTGCTGGAGAGTATGCCCGCGTTGTTTACGAGTACATCGACAGGACCGACGTCGTTTCTTATCTTCGATACCATCCTCAAGACCGCCTCGGGATCGCTGATATCGAATGCGAGCGGGATCATATCGCCGCCGAAGCGGTTCGTTATACCTTTCACATTTTCTTCGTCGATGTCGTTGAGCACGACGGTCATACCATCTTCAACAAGACGCGCCGCAACCGCTGCGCCTATCGATCCGGCACCGCCTGTAACGAGCGCCGTTTTCCTGTTTTCCATTGTAATTATACCCTCCGTTACGGAAGCAGCAGTAAGAAGACAAGACCGCTCCCGCCTGTATATTTTTCTTACGTTTTTTCTCCCAGGCCGTTCACGATACCGCAGGTATTCTATAATAGTACCGGCAGTGCCGTATTTCAATGCAAATCAGTAATTCGAATCACCGAATACAAAAAAGTTGGCGTGAAAATCCCTATGTTATTACTATACAAGTAGGATGAAAGGTACGAAATACCAGTATTGAGGAGTAAAAGGCATGGGTGTGAAAATTGTATTGATAGGGGCGGGCAGCGCGATGTTCGGCCTCGGTTCTTTGGGAAACATACTGAAGAGCGGCCCCTTGCAGGGAAGCAGTGTGGTCCTCCATGATCTAAACCCCGACGCGCTGAAAAGGGTGGAAGAAACGGGCAGACGGTACATAGAGGAGAATAATCTCCCGTACACACTTACGGCCACGACGTCACGGAAAAAGGCGCTTCAGGCAGCCGATTTCTGTATAATCGCCGTCGAGGTCGGCAACAGGTACGAGCTGTGGGAACAGGACTGGAAGATCCCCCTCCAGTTCGGTATACATCAGGTATACGGCGAGAACGGCGGCCCGGGGGGCATGTTCCATTCGCTTCGGATCATCCCTCCGATTCTCGATATCTGCGGCGACATCAACGAGATATGTCCGGGCGCTTGGGTGTTCAACCTGAGCAACCCGATGACCAGGATATGTCTCGCAATCCACAGAAAATACCCGGGGCTAAAGGCGGTCGGGTTCTGCCACGAGGTGGTATCCCTCATCGAGCACCTCCCGAAGATTCTCGATACTCCCTATTCGAACCTCAGTATCAAGGCGGGAGGGCTCAATCACTTCAGCGTTCTTTTGGAGGCATACTACAGGGATTCCGGCAAAGACGCGTACCCGGATATCAGGAAAAACGCAGCGGCCTATTTCGAGAAGCTTCCGGAGCAGTCGTACGAAAACCTCGGGGCGACGAAGGAGATGCTAAAAGAGGCGCGTGGCACCGATTCCTCGCTAGTGCGAAGGAAGAAGGTCTGGGCGGAGCGCGAGCTCTTCAGGGTCCTGCTCGAAAAGTTCGGCTACCTGCCGATTACCACCGACAGTCACCTTGGGGAGTATGTCCAGTGGGCGCACTCGGCAGTGGATCACAAGGGGATCCTCGATTTCTATAACTTCTACAAGCGGTGGTGTCTTGAGCAGGTTCCGGAAAACAGGATCCGGGGGACCCTGGAAATAGAGTTCTGGCGGGAGATACCGATGATCGAAGGGATCGTGAGCGACTCGCATCACGAGGAGCTCGCGGTCAACCTGCCCAACGAGGGGCTGATCGACAACCTTCCTCGGGATATGGTCGTAGAGGTGCCGGGGGTGGTGGACAAGGAGGGCGTGCACGGCGTGAAGATCGGCGAGCTACCGAAGGGGTTTTGGGGGCTTCTGAACAACCAGGTTGCGGTAAACGACCTCACGGTCGAGGCCGTGCTGACCGGGTCGCGTGAGATCGCGCTTCAGGCGCTGCTCGTGGACCCGGTGGTGGACAGCGTCGAGGCGGCGGAAAAGACGCTTGATGCGATGCTCGAGTATCAGAAACAGTATCTCGGATATATTCGGTAGCCCTTCTTAATACCCGCACGGCGGCTTGAGATGTGGGAAACCGTCTGGATGAAAGACGCGCCCGATTCGGTGGGGGTACAAATACTTTACGCGTACGACGTGTATGGAGCCGTTATGATGATCCGGAATAACGGAAGGCATCCGATTACTTGTACTTAAGCAGCATAAGCCTCCCGTACCCTTTTATCTTCGGGTCCTCTTCCGGATAGGACCTGAGCGAGACGCCGTTTACGGGAGGGTCCTCCATGTAGGTGGAATCGATGAAGTGGACGGCGCCGGCCTCGATACGGTCGAGTATGCCGACGTGCGTGACTTCGTCGAGACCGCTCTCTCCCATGAAGACGAGGTCCCCCTTTTGCGGTGTGACGGGCAGGCGCGTATACTATCCGTACAGGTGCGATACCGCGGCGTCTGTAAAGAGAAGCCTGTAATCGGTCTTTATGGTTGCGGTGAGATACACGTTCACCACGAGTCCTGAGCAGTCTGTCCCTTTGGGAAAGTCCTGCCCTCCGAGCTCGTACTCCATCCCGATATACCGCGTCGCCTCTTCGAAGGCGAGATCGCGGATAAACCTCGGCGCATCGAGGATATACGGAGAGAAAACGGTACACGATGATAAAACGGCGGTCAGGAATAGCAGGGAGAAACGATACTTTCTCATATCTACCTGTAACTATAATAGTAAAAACCCTTCATGCCAACCGGCGGAACCGGTTCATACCTATCCGCCTGATATGTTCATTATTATGCAGATTGCGGTAAATGCGACGCAGCATCGATTGGTATGAGGAACCGGTTAAGATGATGGGTGCAAAAAAAGAGCGGTTGGCGGTAAGAGCGTAACGCTTTATGTTTTTATCATTGAGTCATGGAGCGGAGTAATGAGCCTATCGGATAGAGAGTATATGCGGTCGGATTTTAAGAATAGCGGAAGCATGCCTCGAAAGCCGTCAGTATATAAGAGAGTGCTGTTCTTTTTCTGGACGATTTTTAGACGAGTTGCCAGGAAAAATCAAAGCCTATAAGACCCCGCCGTATCAGTCCGGCGAATGAAAAAGCGGGAGGCGGGAGGAAAACGATACCGAACGGATGCGTACGGGGTACGTTCGCTCTCTCCCCGGTACGATAGCGCCAGTCTTGCCCTGCAGAAGAAACCGAAACTCCGCGGTATATGCTATTGAAGAGTATGCACGGTGCCCGCGTCGCGACCCGTTGCCGGCGATTGAAAGGTTTTGACATGGGGGCGTTCCCCCAATACGATAATTCGTCTTATTATAGATACTTGTCATACATCTCGGGAGGTTTTTTCAAATGGCGCTTCTCATAAAAGGAGGGACTATCGTCACGTCTTCCGAGGAGTTCAGGGGCGACATACTGGTACGCGGAGAAAAGATCGCGGCGGTCGGAAGCGGTCTGGACTGGAAGGAGGAGCAAACGATAGATGCAGCGGGAAAGTACGTGTTTCCCGGCGGCATCGACGGGCATACGCACTTCGGCCTCTCCATACGGGGAGCGAGGACTGCTTCATTCGACACGACACCCGCAGCGGTTTCAGGCGGTACCACCACGATCATCGACTTCGTTCCTCAGCCCAAAGGCATGAGCCTTCTCGATGCAAGCATCAAACACAGGTCGGAGATGGTGGAGGGGGTTTCGGCGGCGGATTTCGGTCTACATGCGATGGTCATGGACGCGCAACCCGGTATCTATGACGAGCTTCCCGCTTTAGTCGAGGCGGGAATTCCGACGATAAAGCTCCTTATGGCGTACAAGGGGACTCCCTTCTACAGCGACGACGCGACCATTTTCAAAATGCTCGAGGCGACGAAAAAGGTCGGCATGCTAACGATGCTGCATGCGGAAAACGGCGACATCATCGATGTGCTCGAGAAACGGCTGATTTCGGAAGGTAATACCGATCCGAAATACCATGCAGAAAGCCGTCCGCCGGCTGCCGAAATTGAGGCGACATTCAGGGCGGTCATGCTGGCACAGGCAGCGGACGCGCCGGTGTTCGTCGTGCATGTTTCATGTGCGGATGCCATGGCGGCGGTGCGTGACGCACGCGGAAGAGGTATTGCGGCATTCGGCGAGACATGCCCGCCCTACCTCACGCTCGATGTCGGATATCTGACAAAATCACACTTCGAGGGCGCGAAATACGTCTGTTCCCCTCCTCTCCGGGAAAAACAAAACCAGCAGCCGCTCTGGCAGGCACTGCAGAACGGCTGGCTCCAGACTGTCGGGACCGATCATTGCGGGTTGAATTTCAAGGGGCAGAAGGATATGGGGAGAGGCGATTTTACGAAGATCCCGAGCGGATTTCCGGGTGTAGAGAACAGACTCGCCCTGCTCTATAGCTACGGGGTCCGTACCGGCAAGCTGTCGCTGCAGAGAATGGTGGACGTATTTGCGACCGTTCCGGCGAAGCTGTTCGGGCTGTACCGGAGAAAGGGAAGCGTTACGGTTGGAAAAGACGCCGGCCTGGTTATTTCCGATCCGGATTACAGGGGTAAGATCAGTGCAAAAACGTCCCTGCACGGAGTCGATTACAATGCGTACGAGAATTTCGACCAGATCGGCAGGGTTGATAAAGTTTTTCTGAGAGGGAAACTCAGCGTGCACGGCGGGAAGTTCACGGGCTGTCTCGGACAGGGAAGGTATATGGAACGGGAGACCTACACAACGGCCTATACGGGCGGTGCGAAGAAACGGCTGCACAGGTGAGCTCGTCGAAAAATATACACAGGATGCACGGTATGACTTGACTCCCATTCTCCCAATAAAAATAGGATCGTCTCAAATTCAGACTCACCTGTTTGTGCATACACATACTAATCAGCATTGGGCAAAGAGGTGGAGCGCTTCAACGGTATCTGCCTATCACGACGGTTATCAACCGCTGGTCGACGGCCTCGATTCATTAACTATACGTCGTATCAGGGTTATTGCCGTACATTAGTGGTAAATGTGAAAAGGTAATTTCATTTTTACTATTCGTCTGCCCGTATCGACCATTTTGGAGAAGACCCAAAAAATAGTCAGGCATACGCAGTGTTTGTTTTGAAACGACTCCCGTCGGGGAAACGGCTCACTGAAAAAATTGACAGGGTGACCGCCTACGGATATTATAGTAATGGAAACCATTCTCATATTGAGGAGGAAACATGGCAGTCAAGGAGATCAAGATTCAGTCGCTCGAAGCAGTGACCCAGAAAGAGTTCGCGCCGTACGG
>JAFGTF010000036.1 GCA_016934265.1 Spirochaetota bacterium | reverse complement strand
TGCACGGTACTCGGAAGAGGACCTCAGGTACCTCGAGGAGATATCCAGACATTATTTCGAAGAAACGGATTATTCGCTCGTAGGCAATTTCTGGGGCGCCGGATTCGGGGATATCGCAGTCGTACCCGGCCCCCACGTACTGCGCCCTGAGGGCGTTCGAGACCCGGAAGAATGGTATGTCTCCATGATAACGAGGAGCGGGTATATCAGGGATATTTTCGGGTATCAGTGTGAGCTCGGCATGGAAAATCTCTCGCTCTATCGTGAAGCGGTCTCAGACCGCATCGACGTTATCACGATGAGCGGTACCGATTTCGGTTCCCAAAGCGGTCCGTTCATATCGCCGGATTTATACAGGGAGATGTTCAAGCCGCTTCATTCACGTATGAACGGATGGGTCCATGAGAATACGGGGTGGAAAACCTTCTACCATACCTGCGGATCGGTCGTCGCATTCCTGGACGAATTCGCCGAGGCGGGGGTCGATATACTCAATCCGGTACAGGTGTCGGCGGCGGGCATGGAGCCCGGGATGCTGAAGTCGAAATGGGGTGACAAGTTTGTCTTCTGGGGCGGTGCGGTAGACCCGCAAAAAACACTGCCTTTCGGGAGGCCGGACGAGGTGGCCCAAGAAGCGAAAAGAAACATTGGGATTTTCTCGGAAAAAGGGGGATATGTCATGGCGAATGTGCACAACATTCAGACAAACGTCCCAACCGAGAACATCCTCGCTATGTATAATGCGGTACTGTATTGATGTCGATTCTTATTGCCGTTCTTCACCTCGTATGAAAATACTATGAGTGCACGGGAAATCGGCTGTAAGGCCGCACGGCTTTACAACGAGCGCATAACGGCGCCGGATCCTCCGATTATTAACGAACAGTATGAAATCAGTCGTCATCGCACGCGGTTGTAATCCCAATCGGCGTCCCGGTCGCCGGCTTTGTTTCGACCCTCGTCGATGCTGCCTGGTTCTAAGACCGTCGACAGTATCGTAATCGGCGCTATTTCCCGTTGTCCTCTGCCGATCGACCCTTTACACAGTATCGGGGATGATTTTTTAAATGGTTTAGTTAATCGATTCGCGTCTGAAATACTCCATGGGCTTGATACGACGGAGTATGGCGGTCGATGACTATGTCGCCGCATGAATAGTTGCTTTCGCCGTACACAGGTTCGTTCGGATCGGCCCAAAGACTATCCCTGAAAGGAGGAAGGGCCCTTTTTACCCGAATATATACTCTCGGGCGGTAAAAAACCGGCGAATGTGGTGATGTTTTTCAGCGCTTGAACATCCAGTCGCGGGAGGCGTATTTTTCAACTGCGAGTTCTTTCGTAAGGCTTTCTTCTTCTTCGGTGAGCGATCCTTCGATGAGGGGCAGGTGTTGTGAAAAACCCTCACGGAGGGCTTCGAGCAGCTCCTCATCGGACACGCTCCTTCCCAAGACGCGGCTTAGTGAAGCCGCGCTTTTCTGAACCGGCCTCTTCGGTGCAGCGTCTTTTATGTCAGAGCCCGCGTCCTTTTTGAGGTACTTTTCGATACCCGTATATCTGCCCGTACAGGGAATCGCGCCGTGCTGCAGCACGACGCCGTCCTTTATGGTCTGCGCGCTGCCTATCAGCTTTTGGCGTTCGGTCGACTCAACCTCGTACTGGGCGGGCGCAGCGAAACAGTCCGCCGATTTCATGTCGCCTCGGGTTTTTTCCGCTATGCCGGCGTCTATGCCGAGACGTGCGAGCGAGCCCACCAGGCAGCGGGCGATGAAGGTGAAAATCTCCTTTTTTCGAAAAGGAAAAAAGTCCTCGCTCGAGAAAAGGATGCTGTAGGTGAGCTCCTCCCAGTGCAGCACCGCACGGCCGCCGGTAAGCCTCCTGACGACCCCGATGCCGTCTTTCCCGCACTGTTCGAAGTCGATGTCCTCCGCGCTCTGAAAATAGCCTATGGTGATGGTGGGAGGATTCCACTTGTATATTCGAAAAAGCGGCCGAGAGGTACCCTCCGTAAGACCCTTCATAACCGCTTCATCCATGGCCATGTTGGTAGCGCTGTCGTTTTCACCCGTATAGATGAACCGGAACGGCCTCTTGCCCGTTATCGGCATTTCTTTCTTACGCTCCCCATTCTAATGTTAAAAGAGCTCCCCGTTGCAACGATCCCCTTCGCCGCTTGCAGCTGTCCCGGGATATTTCGCTCTCGGCTCGATGAAGATACCTGTGATCGGTTCGAGATTCCGGTAAAAGAAAAGGGATCGCGAATGGACCGGCCTCTTCAGCGTATTCTGGAACGACCCTCGGGATGGGATTGGTTCATTCGATTTCCAGAAACGGTTTGTCACCCGTCTCCGCTAAGTATTCATCGAGCGTTTCCGGTGCTGTGTATGCGCCTTCCGGCCCTATTTCGATGTCGGCCGACACCGGCGGCACCTCCTCCTCCGGCGGCGGATCGTAGATTCCGGTATCGTCGATATCGAGGGGAGAATCTTCAAAGTACACATCGTCATAGCCGGGCTCATCGAATCCGGGTTCATCGAACGCCGGTTCACCATATGACGGCACATCTCGAGACGGTACATCGGCCGGTTTCCGGCTCGGTGTTTCGCCTGGATCGCGTCCTCGTTTTTTGAAGATGTCGATATTGAACGATTTGTCCTGTGTCTTCTTGCCGCATTCGTAACAGTACTCTTTCGGAAGCGTGCCTTCCAGGAAGTACTCGACGATGACGTCTTTGCAATCTTTTGTCGGCAGAAGGCCGGAGCTTTTACATATATTTATCGCGTAGACTCCCTTTGGACGCGAATACCAGGTGGCCGGCTCGTCTAAAAGGGCGTCTCGCATGAACTTCGCCCAGATAGGGGCGGCGACGGTACCGCCGGCCTGGCCCCTTCCGAGTGAGATGGAGTTCCTGTCGAACCCGACCCACACAGAGGCAACGAGGTCCGGCGTAAAACCGGTGAACCACGCATCTTTCCAGTTCTGTGTGGTGCCCGTTTTGCCCGCGGCGGGGCGATCGAAACCGTTCGCCTGGGCGGCCCTGTACCCCGTACCGCCCGGACGAAGAACGTCCCTCAGCATATCGAGCATAATAAAGTTCGTCTGCTCGGATATAACCTGGCGCTTTCCCTTTTTTGCCTCCTGTTTCCGGAGATCAGCTTCGAAGTTGTCGATGAGGTTCCCGTCGCGGTCCAGCACGTAAAGGATCGAAATCGGAGTAACCTCCCTGCCTTGGTTCGCCAGGATGGCGAAGCCTTTTGCCTGTTCGTACGGTGAGAGTTCCACCACACCAAGCGCGATGGAGTACACCTTCGGTATGCGTTTCTTGATCTCGTCTTCGCCCTCTATACTGAGAAGGTTGGCCGCGTATTTCACCACGGTATCAACCCCGAGACGGTCCACTATCTTTGCCGTTATGATATTGACCGATCGGCGCAGGCCCTCCCTGAGCCGCATCTTCCCGTAATACGTCCCGCTGTAGTTGTCGGGTATCCATTCCTTGTCTCCGTCGAAAAATACGACGGGACTGTCGACGATGATCGAGGCCGGTGTGAAGATCTTGGTATCGATTGCCGCTGTGTAGATGTACGGTTTGAAACCGGACCCTGTCTGCCGGTGTATCTGTGTCGTACGATTGATCTGGTTGTCTTCGGAGAATTCGCTGCCGCCGACCATTGCGGTAATATACCCGGTCTTCGGTTCTATTGCAATGAGCGCGCCCTCCACCTTCTGGAACTCTCCTTCACTGAGTTCGATGGTATAGGATGTTTTGATAACCCTGTTGATCGATTCGTTGTTGAAAAGATAGGAGATCATGTCGAGCGGGGCGATGATGTTCTCGTTGAGGTAACTTAAGACCCGCTCGTCGTTCTTATGTTCGCCGATGTTGATCTTACGCAGGTCGAATATAAGAGAAAGCATATCCAGTGAGTCGAGTATCCGGCTGTCCAGTGTCTTCTTCACCCTCGTTGTCGTTGCCGTGTAGATCTCGTTCTGCCGGTTCAGGCCCTCTTTCAGGTACTGATCGGCAAAGGCCTGCTGTGTGAGATCAAGGGAGGTATATACCTTTAATCCGTCCGTGTATATCCTCTCCGACCCGTAGAGGGTTTCGAGGCGCTGCCGGACATATTCGACGAAATGGGGGGCCCTGTTCTCCGCAAGCTTGTGAACGGATTGTGAAGGAGAGCGCATCTGGAGCCGGAAGTTGATCCAGAAATCCTGAAAGGAGTCGGAAGCCTCCTTCTGGCTTACCATATTGAGGTTTACCATGCTCTCCAAAACGAGCTCCTGTCGCTTTCGTGCAAGATGCGGGTCTTTTAACGGGGAGAGCCGGTTCGGCGACTGGGGCAGTCCCGCAAGGAGTGCGCACTCCGAAAGTGTGAGGTCCTGTATGTGTTTGTTGTAGTAGAACTGACTGGCCGCCTCGATTCCGTATGCTCCGTGGCCGAAATATATCTGGTTGCAGTAGAGAGTTAATATCTCGTTCTTAGAATACTTCTTCTCTATCTTCATCGCGAGCCAGCTCTCTTTGAGCTTTCGTTCCCAGGTTTTTTCACTGCCTGTAAAGAGCGTGCGCGCGAGCTGCATTGTGATGGTGCTGGCTCCCTGCCCCCTGCTTCCCGATTTAATATTCGCTATGAATGCACCCAAAACTCGCTTGAGGTGTATCCCCTTGTGAGAGTAGAAGTTGATATCCTCGATTGCGAGTATGGCGTTAATGAGGTCTTTCGGTATCTGTTCGAATGTAACGGGTTCCCGTTTGACGGTGAAGAGCTCCGAGATCAACACGCCGTTTCTGTCATAGATCTTTGAAGGAATTTCCGGCTTGAAGTCCTCCAGCTTGGCTATTTGACCTGTGTCGATAAAGGATGAGACGAATATCCCGATTCCACCTCCCAACACTGCGGATAGGAAGAGGATAACGATTATGAGACTTTTTTCGATTTTACGCAGCTTCTTCATGGCCTTAGGAAATTCGAGGTGCGGTATTTACCGTAGATCATTCCAAACGTTAATAAATCGAAAAATGAAAGTCAAGCGCAATCAGGTTGGGGGGTGGGGTAAAAAAAAGACTAGCGCGAACGCTAGTCTTATCGGATGCAATACTGTTGTGGGAGGGGAACTAGTTTATTGCACCGACATAACTATTTTCGGTACTTGCCTTATTATACTTAATAACTTTTATTAAGCGCCCGCACCGGGGGGGGCAGCGGTACTGCACGGCATGCGAGGGTTAGACACAGTCCGCGGCTGATGGAATCCAAAAACAGCTAATTTTTTCATATATACATTCCCGATAATAGGAAAAGGGTTATAGTAACTTTTATATACGTGGGTATACGTACCGCGTAGAGAGGTGTGTAAGAAATTACCGGTCAATTCTTTACATCAAGGAAAGGTATCGCTCGAAGCGTTGCGGGCTTTTTCGCCCTGACGGTTTTTTTGTGTGCCGGCGGCGCCGTAACTCAAGCGGCCGAGTTTCCGGATGGGATGATCCGTACGTTACATAAGGCCGCAAGCGGCATTGCGGAACGATTGCTTTTCGGGTTCGTGCTCAAAAAAAGTTATCACGACTTCATCGCGCTCCATGATCTCACGGCCGCATACATAGCGGAAACGGACGATCTCGTTCGTGCCGTTTTACGGACGGACGGCCGGGTGGGGGACGTTTCCTTCGAGCGAATGTCGGGTACGCTTTCGATCGACCCCGGTGGCGGAGTCCGTCTCCTGTACGATAAGGATACGTCCGGGCCGGGCGCCCGCGTTCCAATCGACCTCTCCGGATTCGAAGAATACGTTGAGGAGTATCTACTGCTTCAGGAAAGCCGTACAGCGGGCCGTTCGGCCGTCTCGCCCGGGGAGGGTCCGGATACGCTCCGGGGAGGGGCCCTCCGGGGAGGGGCCTTTAAAGGCTCGGTCGCGCTCTTTCTCTTCGATAGACGGCAGCTGACATTCGCGTCGCTCTTCGGCGGCGCGGGCATGGTGGAGACGGTCTCACTTCCGAAATATGTGTCAGGGAGGCCGTCAGCGCGTCTCAATACGAGAGGGCTTTTATTGTCGATGCCGCTTAACCGGACCGACGGAGACATACTACTTTTAGCCCTCTATCCGTACCGGCTGGTTCGGGGTGTGATCCGTACATTTGGATTGATCGCCATAATCATACTCACTATATTATTGCTATGGCTCATTGTAACTTACATGACGGCCTATTGCAAAACTCGCGGGGTAGGTGCGATGTCGGGGCAGGATAAACGTTCAGATATCATCAACGAGATAGATCAGGAACTGACAGTCGGGGAAAAGAAGAAGCTTCCTGAGAAAGCTCGGAAGGTCGAGGATTCCGGCGGGAAAAAAGACGAGGGGAAACGGCTGGAAGAAGACGGAATCTACATCGGAAGATAGATGATTACTGAGCGGTATTGAAAATTATAACCGTTTATACGAATGCGAGAGCATCTTGAAAAAAATTTTGATCAGTATCGCGGCGGCACTCGTTGTACTTACGCTTCTATATCTCTTTGTTGAGAGAAGGGTCGTTTCTTTCGGGTTCAGCGAAGCACCCGAAAAGAAGATTCCCGATTTGATCGGAGATACCGTCGATGCGGAGTATCTCAGGACGGCGGGGTATGTCGCGCTGAGGATGAAGCGAAGGATAGAGATCGAAGAACGGAAGATCGACTATCTGCTTCAGGAAATCGAGAAAAAGGACCTTTTTTCCGGAGACATACCTCCCTTCAACGACTACGTGGACAGGTACGACTTCTGTGAGAAGATCGTCGTAACAGGCGGCGACCGCAGGATAATCTACTCAACCGAGAGGAACGATCCTCCGGGCAGATTGCTCGAGGAGGAGATACTTACATCCCTCGTAAACGCTCCCTCCGTCGCATTCGATCCGCTTGCACGGTATCTCCTCATTTCAAGGATTCCATCACAGGCGGCTGGTGAACCTGACGTTATGGCGCTGTTCTACTATTCCTACGATCTTTTGGCGTCGCTGTTCGAAGAGATCGAAGTGCTGGACTACCGCAGTTTCGTGGTGCTCCCGCACGATATCGTCCTGCTGAACTTCCCAGACGTCGATCCCGGGGACGAGGCGAATGCCGATCGCCTGTTTTCGATGCTTTCGGATAAGGAAGCGGGCAGCGTGAGGGTGCGGTTTGCCGGATCCGACGTCACCGTGTACTACACTCCGGTCTCCGCACCGTATGACGGTATCACCGTAGGACTCGCTGTCGAGACTGGTGAGATAGGCATATCGACGATAGGCGTAGTGATTCTCATATCGCAGACGATCGTCGTACTCGCGCTTTTGATCTTCGTTTTCGTCAGTATAGGACAGAAAAGGACGGGCCCGACCGGATCCGGGACGGAAAAACCACAAGGGGAGGTGGAAACGGTTGAAAATCAGGCCGGATCGGGAGATTTTACGGATGAACCGGAAGCCGATAATACGGCTTTCGAGGGGGCGGGTATTATGCCCCTCTCCGATATCGAAGAGGTAACGGAAGTCGAAGAGATAGGCGAGGCGGAAATCGCCGCTGAAACCGGATTCGACGATTTCGGCCTACCCGTGACGGAAAAGGCCGTAAAAGTTCCGGCTGAAGAGAAGAAACCGGCAATGCACGCCGAGTCGAAACCGGAGCCTGATACGCCGGTAATCGGACAAGGCTCGAGTAAAAACAAGGCGGAAAAGCGCACCTCGGGCGGGGGTAAAAAAAGAGCGGACACCGGCGCGGTCGAACATATCGAGGAGGATATGAAGTCGATCGATTCCGGTACACGGCTTCCTGATCTCGGCGAGCTCGTGAAAGGCAGAATTGCAGAGGCTGACGGCGCGGCCTTTCGGGAAAAGGGTGCCGTTCGTAAGAAGGATAACGCACGGGCTGCGTCGGTACTCCTGAAGGAACCCGAAGAGACGCTCGAGGAGACGGTCGTCATTCCGGAGGAAGTATACCAAAAGACCGGAGGGCTTGCCGCGGACGATGAGCTTTCACGTCTTATCGGCGAGATGGAAGGGGAAACGGTAAAGGGCC
Source organism: Spirochaetota bacterium (assembly GCA_016934265.1). Classification (GTDB taxonomy): domain Bacteria; phylum Spirochaetota; class B62-G9; order B62-G9; family DRHN01; genus JAFGTF01. The sequence goes on along the minus strand of JAFGTF010000036.1, from coordinate 24,730 downwards.
CCGGTTTTACCCAAGGCCTCGATCTCGAGGATATACTCGTGCGCTTTTTGAAAAACCTCTCGCTATCGAGGGGGGCGCTGCTGGTCCGGCAGAAAACCGGGACCTACCGGGCTGCGGTATCAGTCGGACTGGCCGAACGGAGCAGGGATAAACTGAAATTGGAGGAGAAAGAGACTTTTTTCAGGAGGTTTTTATCCAAGGGCAAGCTTTTATACATCAGGCAGGACGCCTTTCTTCATGAGGGAATAAGAGACAAGTTCGATATCGTCGATGCCTCGAAGATACAGAGCCTGTTCTTTGCACCCGTGACCGCTGCGGCGGGGAAGGAAGGTGCCGTTAAACGGGCGACACCGGCGATTCTTGTCGTATGTGTTACAACCGGCGAAAGGACGCCGCCTGAAATAATAGCAAAGGAGATAAACAGGATAAAGAGGATGTTGTTAAAATACCTTTGATGCTTCAAATCTTGTTGACTGAAGCGGTCAGTTGTGTTAACCTATTAAAATACCATAAAATAACTCTTAAAGAGGAGCACAACGGTGGTGTATATGATACTTAAATATGCACTGCCGCCCATCCTCGGTTTTGTTATTGGGTATTTTCTGCGCCTTTACATCGCAAAATTAAAGGTGACATCGGCTGAGGCATCAGCTGTAAATATATTGAAAGAAGCGCAGAAAGAGGCCGAAGCGAAAAAACGCGAGGCCATTCTCGAAACAAAGGATCAACTTTACAGAGAACGTAGTGCTTTTGACAGGGAGACGAGGGAAAGAAGAAACGAGCTTCAGAGATGGGAAAAACGTCTCCTTCAAAAGGAAGAAAACCTTGACAAAAGAGTTGAAGTCCTTGACAAGAAAGAGAAAACACTTACAAACCGAGAACGGGTGGTAGTTGCAAAAGACGATGAGCTGAAGCAGGCTCAGGAGCAGATAAAAGAAGAGCTCGAACGAATATCGGCATTAACTGCAGAGGAAGCAAAGACCATGCTCATACGGAGCATGGAGGATGAGGCCCGCCACGACGCACAGGCGCTTATCAATTCAGTAGAGAGCGAAGCCAAAGTCAACGCAGATAAAAAGGCGCGGGAGATCCTTGCCTATACGATTCAGCGGCTTGCTTCGGATATAACCTCTGATATTACGGTAACGTCCGTTTCACTCCCCAACGATGAGATGAAGGGAAGGATAATCGGAAGGGAGGGGAGGAATATCCGTGCTCTCGAGACGCTCACCGGCGTAGATATCATTATTGACGACACGCCGGAGGCGGTGGTGATTTCGAGCTTCGACCCCGTGAGACGTGAAATCGCAAGGATATCGATGGAGCGACTCATTGCGGACGGACGGATACACCCCGCGAGGATCGAGGAGGTGACATCGAAAGTCACCAAAGAGGTGAACCAGCTCATCAAGGAAGAGGGCGAGAAGGCTGCGTTCGATCTCTCGGTCCAGGGCGTCAGCCCGGAAATTATCGGGTATATCGGACGCCTGCATTTCAGGACATCGTATGGGCAGAACATTCTGTCTCACAGCAAGGAAGTGGCAAATCTCTCGGGAATGATAGCCGCCGAGATAGGGGCGGATGTCGGTCTTGCCAAGCGCGGTGGTCTCCTGCACGATATAGGGAAGGCGGTCATCACCGAAGGGGAGGGCGGTCATGCGCTCGTCGGAGGAGAGCTTGCCAAGAAGTTCGGGGAAAACGGCGAAGTCGTCAATATAATCGAATCTCACCATAACGACAGGGAGCCGCAGACCGTTGAGGCGGTGATCGTCCAGGCGGCCGATGCGATTTCGGCGTCGAGACCCGGGGCGCGTCGGGAATCGATGGACACGTATATCAAGAGACTCGAGTCCCTTGAGAACATTGCCGAATCCTTCGAGGGTGTTGAAAAATCGTTCGCGATCCAGGCCGGCAGGGAGATCCGCGTTATCGTCAACAACGAGCGGATCGACGACAACAGGGCCAAGGACGTGGCGAGGGACATCGCAAAACGAATCGAGAAAGAGCTCAAATATCCTGGAAGGATCAAGGTCACGCTCGTGAGGGAAACGAGGATCGTGGAGTACGCCCGCTGATCCGGTCTTCCGGGACGCAACTCGTTCGGAGTCCGCCGTATCAAAACGGCGGACACTTCATAGCAAGATGCAACCGCCTGTACTATCTAAAAGAACGGAAGTGAAAATTTGCAAAAGGATGAATTCACCATTCTCGTAATAGGAGATATCGTCGGAGAGCCGGGGAGAAAGGCGATCTTTCTTTCTCTTTCCGGCCTGGTGGAGGAAGAGAACGCTGATTTCGTCGTGGCCAACGCGGAAAACGCGGCCGGCGGTTTCGGTATTACGGGGAACATAGCGGGCAAGCTCTACTCGTACGGTGTGGACTGCATTACCACCGGTAATCATGTATGGCGAAACAGGGAAGTGTTCAAGATCATCGACACGGACTCGCGTCTCGTGCGGCCTGCCAACTACCCGAGCGGAACGCCGGGCAGAGGGTGGACGGTGGTGGAGAAGGGCGGTATCTCGCTCGGCGTGCTCAACCTCATGGGCAGGATATATATGGACCCTCTCGACTGTCCGTTTAGGGTTGCAAAAAAAGAGATATCAGCGATCAGGAAGGAGACGAAGTACATTATCGTCGACTTCCACGGAGAGGCGACGAGTGAAAAGATCGCTATGGGGTGGTGGCTCGACGGGCGTGTGAGCGCCGTGGTCGGTACGCACACACACGTGCAGACGGCCGACGAACGGGTCCTTCCCGGCGGGACGGCCTATATTACCGACCTCGGAATGACCGGCCCCTTTGATTCGGTGATAGGGGTCCGAAAGGAACGGGCGCTTCAGAAGCTTACCACCCGTATCCCGGCGAAGTTCGTGACAGCTGAGGACGACGTCAGGATAAACGCCGCGGTGATTACGGTGGACAAAGAATCAGGCTTGGCCCGGAGTATCAAGCGAATCCATCAACGGGTAATAGAATAACCTGCTTTCTGTAGGTTTTCCCGCCACCTCTATCGCACAGTACGGCCCGGTTAAGGGGCTTTTTCTTTGTAATGGTGGCCTTCCCGAATACAATCTGGTACAATAGGGTTCAGAAATACGCGCCTATCCCGCGCACCGGCGTGCAGGACCCCGATGCGTGACGGTAAACCGTTCGCGACCGGCACAAAAAAAAACGCCTGCGTGAGGGCTTTCCGTATGAAAAAGAGACTCGATACTCTTCTCGTGGAAAAAGGAATAGCCCGAAGCAGGGAACGGGCGAAAGCGTACATCATGGCCGGTTCGATTACCATTGACGGGGAAACGGTCAGAAAGCCCTCCGCACTGGTGGACGAGCTTTCCTGCATTAACCGGGTCCGGGCGAACGAAGGCTATGTGAGCAGGGGAGGGATGAAGCTCGAGGGCGCGCTCGATGATTTCGGTATCGAAGTGAACGGCAAACGATGTCTCGATGTCGGAGCGTCTACAGGGGGGTTTACACACTGTCTCCTCGAGCACGGCGCGGGTTCGGTGCTCGCACTGGATATCGGTAAAAATCTCTTAGATTACAAGATCAGAAACGACCGGCGCGTAACGGTCTTAGAGAAGTTCAATGCGAGAAATATCGATCGTCTCGATATCGAGGAATACGGACACCTCACCCCGTTCGATATCGTCACGATCGACGTTTCTTTCATCTCTCTCAGGCTCATACTGCCGCCGCTTATAAAGATAGTCACGGAAGAAGCGGCCGTGCTGGCGCTCATCAAACCGCAGTTCGAGATAAAAAAGCCGTACAGGGGGTTTAAGGGAGTCGTACGCGATCCGAACGTGCACCTCGAAGTGCTGAAGGCGATGAACTATTTTATTTTCAAAACGGGGTATACGGTGGTAGGATATACGGTGTCGAGGCTTCGCGGCCCGAAGGGGAACGTCGAGTTCTTCGCCTGTATCAAAAAAGCGGCGGAAGGCGGTCTGCCGCCCGGCTCGTCGCCCGACGGCCGGAAGCCCCTCGAACGTATGGAAGCGGCGATCGAAGCGCTCGTCGCACGTGTGGAGGATAATAAAAAACATCCATAAAGGATTCGTCGATGACGAAATACATATTCATCACCGGCGGTGTATGCTCCTCTCTCGGAAAGGGGATCGCGGCATCATCGCTCGGATGTCTTCTGGAACACAGGGGATACGGCATCAGCATCATGAAGATGGATCCGTACATCAACATCGATCCGGGCACCATGAGCCCCTACCAGCACGGGGAGGTGTATGTGACGGACGACGGGGCGGAGACGGACCTCGATCTCGGGCATTATGAACGGTTTACCTCGCTCAGTCTCTCGCGGCTAAACAGCGTAACGACCGGACAGGTCTACCGGGAGGTAATCGAAAAGGAGCGGAAGGGCGATTACCTGGGAAGGACCGTGCAGGTGATACCGCATATTACCAACGAGATAAAGCGCAGGATCAGCCTTGTCGCCGAGACCGTCAATCCGGATGTGCTCATCGTCGAGATAGGGGGTACGGTCGGAGATATAGAGGGAGTGCCGTTTCTCGAGGCGATACGGCAGTTCCGGCTGGATGTGGGCGTTCAGGATACGCTCTTCGTTCACCTCACGCTCATTCCGGTGGTCGGTGCGTCGATGGAGCCGAAAACAAAGCCGACGCAGCATTCGGTAAGCAAGCTGAGGGAGATCGGTATTTCGCCCGATGTCCTCCTGTGCAGAACCGGTGTGGAGCTCACGCCCGAGATGCGGAGCAAGATATCCATGTTCTGCAACGTGGAAGAGAAGGCGGTCATCGCGGCGCTCGACATCAAGAAGACGATATACGAAGTTCCTCTCATTCACGGGCAGGAAGGCTTCGACGACATAGTGCTGGAGAAGCTCGGGCTCGAGAAGAGGCAAAAGAATCTCGACGACTGGAAGCGGATGGTGGACCGGCTGACCACGCAGGACGGTTCGGTGAGAATCGCGGTTGCGGGAAAGTACACGGAGCTCAATGACGCGTACAAGAGCATATATGAGGCGCTCGTGCATGGAGGCGCGGAGAACGGCGTTAACGTCGATATCGTGAAGCTCAAGGTCGAAAACGTGAAGGAGGATAGACTGCGTGAGATCTTCGCCGGAATCCACGGAATTCTTGTGCCCGGCGGGTTCGGCGAGCGGGGGATAGAGGGTAAGATTCTGACCGTCAAGTACGCGAGGGAGCGCAGCGTGCCCATATTCGGTATATGCCTCGGGATGCAGTGCATGGTGATAGAGTTTGCGAGAAACGTGCTCGGGTACGAAAACGCGAACTCGACCGAGTTCGACGTCGAGACCGATCATCCCGTCATCAGTCTCATGGAGGAACAGAGCGACGTGGTGAATATGGGGGGTACCATGAGGCTCGGCTCGCAGCCTGCGGTGTTGAGAAAAGATACCAAGCTGGCCGGCGTATACGGTCTCGACGTGATAAGCGAGCGGCACAGACACCGCTACGAGTTCACCAACAGGTACAGGGAGATCATGGAGGAACGGGGACTGAGAATATCGGCGACCTCGCCGGACGATACGCTGGTCGAGGCGGTGGAGCTTACAGATCATCCGTGGGCGATCGGGGTACAGTTCCATCCCGAGTTCAGGTCCAAGGCGCTTGCGGCACATCCGCTTTTCAGAAGTTTCATAGAAGCATCGGAACAATACAAAAGGGGCGAGTCGGAGGCTACGTGAGATACGGCCGGCGGTATCGGGTTGAGGGGGGGATTCGGGTGATGTTCTTCGCCCTTCTTTTGTCACTCTCGATCGTCACGCCGGGTCCGTGCTTCGAGGCGTTCGGAGGCGGAGAGAGGCCGGCGGCGGAAGAAGAGTTTACGGAAGAAACATCGGTGCCGGACTATATCCTGTACGAAGTTGTCCACCATCACTACGAAAATGGATCAAGAAAGGTAAAGATCCTTTTCGACAAAGGCCGCTATTTCTCGAACGGCTCCGAGTTATTGGTTGAAAAATGCAGGTTTGTATATTATGATAGGAAAGGTGACGTGATTTCGAGTGGAAGCTCGAACCGTGCGCGGCTGTTCGAGGAGGGTACACAGCTCGTTGCGGAAGAAAACGTGATCGTTATCTCGGAGGAGAACGGGGGAAGGCTGGATACCGAGTACCTCGAGTGGCATGAAGACACGAATCAGTTTACCACGGACAGGTTCGTGACGATTACGCAGAAGAACGGCGACATGATTTCGGGTATCGGAATGGTCGCCGATATCGGTCTGAAGAAAGTGACCATTAAACGGGATGTGAAGGGGAGCTTCAGGGAAAAATAAGAAGGGTAATCCTAAGGGGAAGTACTGAGGGCCCCCGTCCGGGTATCCTGTTTCGGGGCCCAGTACTCGGGTATATCGTGTGACGAAATGAGTTCTTCAGTTTTACTCAAGATGAATCCGGCTCTGCTTCGTGTCCTGCCCTGCCTTCTCGCCCTCGTCTTCGCGGGGGAATCCTTACATGCAGACGCCTATCTCTCGGAAGACAAGGTCTACTACGGAGCGGATACCTACACGGTCGATTACGACGAGAAGGTCATCAATGCAGTCGGCAGCGCTTTCTTTCGAAAAGAGAAGCGGCGGGTCGATGCCGACAGGATCGTCATTCACTACGCCCAGAAAAAGAAGATCGCATACTTCTATGGCAATGTAATCCTTACAGACGAACGCAACGGGTCCCGTATCACCGGCAAGTATGCGGAGGCGAAGTTCCGGGAGGATTTCTACTTCATAGAAGGAGAGACCGTATACCGTGATAAGAAAAAAAGCATAGCCTCGCGAAGAATAGAAACGAGGGAGCAGGAAGGGTACCGATTCATCGATGATGTCGTGTATAACGACGGCGTATACGAGATAACGGCGTCGGCGCTTACAGTAGCGGACGATATCGCGGTCTTCGAAAAGGGGACGCATGCCGTGCACCTGAAATCGCATGACAGCATAGACTGCGACGAGATATCGTACATGCTCGAATCGGAGGACGTAACGTTCAGCGGCGAGGCGCTTTATATCGAGCGTGAAGGCTCGTTGGAAGAGAACACGCTTGTTATCCGCTCGGATGTGATACGGTATTTCAATGAAGGCGACCTTTTCGTTCTGGTCGGTAACGTACTGGTGATGAACGGCACATACAATCTCCGGTCCTCGGTGGTTCGGTACCACCGGTCCGAAAAACTTGTCGAGGCCGCCGGAGATAATGTCGTATGGGACGGAAAAAAGTACGTATACTGCAACAATCTCGAGTATGATGTGAGTGAGGACAGGGTCCTGTTTCTGACCGATGTAAAGGGGGTTTTCAGGCCTGCTTCGAAAACTTCGGAGAAAAAGGGAAACAGCTGATATGAATGCCATTTCCGTATCCGGGCTCGTGAAGGTCTTCAAGAGGCGGCGGGTCGTCAAGAATATAAGCTTCGATTTTCATCAGGGAGAGGTCGTCGGTCTGCTCGGGCCGAACGGTGCGGGAAAGACGACTACATTCTATATGATCGTGGGATTCATAAAGGCGGATCACGGTACGATTCGGCTTGACGAGAGAGAGATCACTCACGTGCCGATGTACAAGCGCGCACGGATGGGAATCGGATATCTCGCCCAGGAATCATCGGTTTTCAGGAAGCTTACCGTCGAACAGAATGTCATGGCGATACTGGAGAACACGCCCTTGAACAGGCAGGAGCGCAGGGACAAGATGGAGTATCTCATTAACGATCTCGGGATATCCCATGTGAGAAGACAGAAGGCCTTTACCCTGTCCGGCGGTGAGAGGCGAAGAACAGAGATCGCCCGAGCGCTTGCAACCGAGCCCAAGTTTCTTCTGCTCGACGAGCCGTTCGCCGGCGTCGATCCCATTGCCGTGTTCGATATCCAGGAGATAATAGGACATCTGAAGAACAAGGGTCTCGGTATTCTTATCACGGATCATAACGTAAGAGAGACTTTACGAATCACGGATAGGGCTTATATTATGAATGAGGGGGAAATACTCGTTTCAGGGTCCAGCGACGATCTGGTAAACAACGAGGAGGCGAAACGCATATACCTCGGTTTGAACTTTACGATTTAGCGGCCATGAAGCAGAAAACGTATGGAGATTATTTCTTGGAAATAAAACCTGAAATACAACTCAGGCAGACTCAAAAGCTCGTAATGACTCCGCAGCTTCAGCAGGCCATCAAGATGCTGCAGCTGTCCAATATAGAGCTTGCCGAACGTATAGACCAGGAGCTCGAAGAGAACCCTGCGCTCGAGATCGACGAAGCGGATTTCGAAAGGGATACAGTGTCCGTGGAGCAGTCTCAGGAGACCGAAAACGAACGGGCGGAAACGTTAGAGGAAGAGTTCTACGACGCGAGCGCGGTCTCCGAGACATACGAAGGAGAATACAAATACGAAAACAAGGAATACTCCCATCTCGAGCAGCCTTCCGTAGCGGACAAGAAAAGGGAGTTCATAGAGGGAACTGTATTTCGCGAGGAAACCCTGAAGGAGCACCTGCTCTCTCAGATCAGTCTCCTTACGATATCGGAACGGCAGGCCGAGGCATGCGAGCTCATTACCGGGTATATGGATACGATGGGGTATATTACGATTCCGCTTGAGGAAATCCATAAAGGCCACGTATCGGGCGGTACAAAAGCTCCTAGCCCAGACGATGCCGATCATGCGGCGTTTTCCCTCGAAGAGCTTGAGGGGGCGCTCGCGATAATCCAGAGCCTCGATCCGCCCGGCGTCGGGGCGAGGGATATTACCGAGTGTTTGCTCCTGCAGCTTCGGATGAAGGGAAGCTATCCGCTTGCGGAGCGTATCATCGAGGACTTTCTTAACGAGATAAAGCTTCGAAAGCTCGATGAGATATCCAAGAAGCTGAAAGTTCCCGTCTCGAAGGTGAACGATGCGTTCAATATTATCTCCGGGCTCGAGCCCTATCCGGGCCGGCAGTTCTATTCCGGGGAGATCAAGTACATCATCCCCGATGTGATCATCGAAGAAAACGAGGATGGGTTCGAGGTAATCGCCAACAACTCATTCATACCGAAACTCAGAGTGAACGGATATTTCGAAAACCTCATGCGCAGGAAGAAGAGCGATAAGCGTATCAAGGGATTCGTCTCCGAGAAGGTGCAGAGTGCGAAAAATTTCATTCACTGGATAGAACAGAGGGAAAGCACGCTTGTCCGGGTAACGAGGGCGATACTCGAGGAGCAGCTCGATTTTTTCAAGCACGGTCCGAAATACCTCAAGCCTCTTGTGCTCAAGGACATTGCAGCGAAGCTCGATCTGCATGAATCGACGATTTCGAGGATCACCTCATCGAAATACGTTCAGACTCAATACGGCGTGTTTCAGCTCAAGTACTTTTTTTCAAATACCATCCCTGCGTACGGCAGCAGGGAATATTCCTCGACAAGTATAAAGGAGATGATAAAGGACATCATACAGGATGAGAAGTCGAAACGTCAACTGAGCGATCAGAAGATTGCGGAGTTTCTTTCCCAGCGTGGTATCAAGATCGCGAGAAGGACAATCGCGAAGTACAGGAAAGAGCTCAACATCCTACCATCAAATCTCAGGAGGAAGTGATGAACGTTTCAATCACCGGCAGAAAAGTGAAGATCACGCCTCAGATCAGAGGCCATATCGAGAAGAAGATGAAACAGCTTGATCACTTTACAGACCACATTTACGATTTCAAGCTGATACTCAAACGGGAAAGACACATCTATTATGCCGAGGTGAATATTACAGTAAAGCGTAAGATAATACATATATTCGCAAAAACGGAGGATGTCTTCAGCGTGTTGGACGCCCTGTTCGATAAAGTCGAGGAGAAGCTTCACCGGTACAGGGACAGGCTCACCGACAGGCGGGCGGTACCGCTGAAGGAAAGTCCCATAGTGCTCGGACAAGAGAATCTAGAAGAATCCGCCTAATACGCGATAGACGCGGCGGGAACGGCGCGCGCCGGGCCCGTTATTCCAACCGATATAATCGGGCGATTACATCGGACGAGGCTTGTTAATGGATATTCCCGAAAACGGCAAATGCATCTCGATAGAGAGACTGTTGCAGCTCGGTTACGAGGCCGAGGACCTGCTTCATCTACGCGTCCTCACGAAGGAAGAAACGCTCAAGAAGGAAATCTCCACCTACGATATCAACCGGCCCGGACTGACGCTCGCCGGGGACTACGATTATTTCGATTATGAAAAGCTGCAGATATTCGGACGCGGGGAATACTCCTTTTTGATGAGACTCATCGAGGAGGGGAAGCTCGACAGCCTCTACAAGTTTTTCAGCTATTCGGTGACGTGCTGCATTTTCTCCCACAGTAACGAGCCGCCTGACATATTCATCAAGCTGGCGGACAAAGAGACCATACCGGTGCTCGTTTCATCTCTCCCCACGAACATTCTCACCACGAGGCTGACGAAGGTGCTCGAAGACGAGTTCGCGCCGAGAACGAGCATTCACGGAGTGCTCGTCGAGGTATTCGGGGTGGGAATCCTCATCATCGGCAAGAGCGGTGTCGGGAAGAGCGAGTGCGCGCTCGAGCTCATCGAGCGGGGCCACCGCCTTGTCGCGGACGATGTCGTCGAGATACGGTCGATAGCCGATACTCTGCTCGTGGGGAGCGGCGCGAAGCTCATTCAGCACCACATGGAGATCAGAGGGCTCGGTATTCTCAACATCAACTATCTCTTCGGAGTACGGGGTATCAGGGACAAGAAGCAGATCCAGCTCGTAATAAGCCTTGTAGAATGGGACGCAAAGGCAGAGTACGACCGGCTCGGGCTCGAAAAGTCGTCCTATTCGATACTCGGCGTCGAGGTGCCGATGTTCACCCTTCCGGTAAAGCCGGGGAGGAATATCCCCATCCTCATCGAGTCCGCTGCGATGAACTACCGGCTTTTGAAAATGGGGTACGATTCCGCAAAGGATTTCGAAAAGCGGCTTGAGAAGCGGATACAGGAAGAAAAGCATAAAAACAATACGGATTAAACCGCCTGCCCCGCCGCGCGGCGTTCCCCCATCCATTACGCCCCAGGTCTTGTAATTTTTGGCTTGCGCTTACACTCTTTTTACGGTAGCATTACTTTCATCGTCCCATGCGGCGCATTGCGGAAATGCGGGTTTTGTTAATGGTCACTAGAGAGATAACAATTAAAAATGAATCCGGGCTCCATGCAAGGCCGGCGGCAATCATCGTTCAGAAGGCGAATGCGTTCAAGTCGGATATTTTCCTCGAGAAAGAGGGTGACAGAGTGAATGCGAAGAGCATCATGGGCGTCATGATGCTCGCCGCCGCATTCGGTACGACAGTTAAGGTGATTGCCGAGGGAGAGGATGAAGAAAAGGCCGTAGACGCCATCGCGGCACTTTTAGAGTCGGATATTGACAGTGAGGTTAAGTCATGAAGAGAATAACTGCGCTCGTCATTGTATTTCTTGTCGTCGCCGTACCGGTGCTCTGTCTCGGGGCGGACGGCACCGCATTTGTGAGAAAAGACCCGATACTGGCAGCTGCGCTGTCCTGGTATATACCCGGGCTCGGGCAGCTGTATTCGGATGATATTCTCAGCGGCGTTGTTTTCTATGTGGTGGAAAACGCCCTTCTCATCGGGGCCCTCGTTCCCTTTGTGGAGCTGAAGCTCGACATTACCGGCAACATGGGCGTCGGCGTGGATCTGAAGTCGAAAGACACGATCTTCGAAAGCAACGATCAGCGCGTTGCGCTTGCGCTCGGCGTGTCGCTCGTCGTCATACACATCATCAATGTAATCGATGCGGTGAATTCGGCACGCGACTACAACAAGAGCTACGAGAACGATTTGCGCACGAACCTCCAGTATGACGTTGAAACAGACAGCGTAGTAATGGGGGTACAGGGAAGGTTTTAGAAATACCGACTTCGAGGTTTGTCTCATGAAAAGAACAGCGATGGTGACGGTAGCGATTCTCGTGCTGGTCGCCCTGTTGGTGCCTTGTGCGGGGCTGGCACAGGAAAATACCCCGCCGGTGAGGCCGTACCCTGAAAAAGACCCCTTCATCGCAGGGCTTCTTTCATGGCTCATGATGGGAACGGGGCAGATGTACTGCCGGGAATATACGAAGGGGTCCATCTTTATTGCGGCCGACCTCGTCGACAAGATCGCGCTGATACTCCTCATAAGCCATATCAACAGTACGTATGCGCCGCAGAGCGGGGAGATAATCAACATCAACTTCAGCTCTTTCGATACGGGAACACAGGCCTTGACTCTTCTGTACCTCGTGGGGTCGCTTTCCCTCAGGGCGTATAGCGTGATCGATGCGATGAACTCGGCGAAGAAGTACAATGAGCGGATTTTTGCACCGAGAAGACAGGAGGGGCTGGACTTCTCCTTGGGTGCGGACAGGGTATCGGTGGAGTACACTATTCGATTCGATAAATGAATATGAAGATACGGCCGGTGTTTTTAACGATTATCGCTGTTTTTGTCCTGCAGGCGGGCGGCGCTGTCTGCGCGGAAAATCTATCCGTTCAGTTTCACAGTAATACCGTGGAACAGGGAAGCTGCCATACAGATTTTTCCCTCAACGGCTACATAACATACGATACAGTCGATGCGATTAAAAACGGAATCACCGCGAAACTGAAGGTAACGTTCCAGCTCATTCGAAGCGAGGGCTTCAGGGGGTTAGGGCAGAACGTCCTGCGTGAGAAGGTCCGGTCTCTCTATATTTCCTACGATGTCTGGGAGGACAGCTTCGTCATCGAGAATGAAGACCCCAAAAGCGTTTACTATGTCGAGAAGGAGGGGAATATTATCCGTATGGTCAACGAGATCATCAGCCCTATCGTCATCGACGCCTCGCCTTTGAATGTCGACGGAGAAGTGGTGCTGAGGGCGAAGATCTATATCGAGACAATCAAGCTGTATCCTCCCTTCGGGATCTTCCTGTACTTTTTCGATCCGTGGAACTACGAGAGCGACTGGATATACTCCAGCTCGTTTTCTCTGAAGAAATGACATAGCGATGAAGCGCAGACCCTTACGGAAGAGAGAATCCGTCGTCCTTATCAGCATCGTCAGTATAGTGACCGTCTTCTTAGGCACGGTTATCTATATCAGCTTCAAGGTGCAGCCGATACTCCTTCTGCAGGCTTTTACGCGGAACAGGCTTCTCCTCATTCTCCTCCTCATCCTGTTCGGGGTAATGTTTTTATTCGTGTTGTACAACCTCTTTCAGCTCGTGGGAGACAGGATTAAGAACAAGGAGGGGTCGAGGTTCAGGTTCAGGCTCGCGCTCTTCTTCCTCATTATTGCATCGATTCCCATACTCCCCCTCTCGATCATATCGAACAACCTTATCTCCAAGAGTATCAGACTGTGGTTCGTGAGCGGAATTGAGGACTCCCTCACCGATGCGATCGAGGTATCGAAGGAGCTCTACTCGAAGTATGCCCAGGAGTGCGATCTCGAATGGCGAGACGGCTGTGTTTCATGCACACCCGAAGAGATACGGTCCGCACGGTACGAAACGATCGGGGGCGTTTTTACTTTCAGCGCCCAAAGCGGCCGGATGAGCGCCTTGTTCGCGGCCGACTTTACCCTTCGGTCCGATATAGAGGGATACGAGGGGTTCGACCCGGGCGCGGAACGGTGGAAACGGCTCACCATCGGCGGCCGCGAGTATCTCGTAGTACCTGCGAAGAACGACGGTCTCGGGAGGGTCTATCTCGTCAGGGAGATCCCACAACTGGTCCATTCGTATACGGAGCGCATATCGCTCGGGCTGCAGAACTACAGGACCCTGAAGATCGTCCGTGAGCCGATCAGGGTGATTGTGATCCTCTTCTATGTGATCGTTACCATGCCGATCGTCCTCATCACCTTTTATCTGAGCTTCAGCATTTCCAAGGAAGTTACCGACCCCATAAAGGAGCTCGTCATCGCGACGCAGAAGGTTGCTGAAGACGAGTTGGACTACCGGATCGAGGTGGAGGCTAAGGACGAGTTGAAGCTTCTCATCGAATCCTTCAACAAGATGACTGAGGACCTGAGGGTGAACAAGGAGCTCGCAATGCACGCGGAGCGGATCGCCGCATGGCGGGACATCGCCCGGAGGCTGGCGCATGAGATAAAAAACCCGCTCACACCGATAAAGCTTTCCGCGGAGAGAATCCTCAAGCACTATGAAAGAGACGACAAATACCGGGAGATACTCACGAAGGGGATCAATACCATTATCACCGAAGTAAACAACATCAACGACCTGGTGAACGAGTTCAGCAGGGTCGCACGGTTTCCGGAGACGAAGATCGAAACGGCCGACATAATACCGGTCATCACGGACGTCATCGAATTTTTGGAAGAATCCTACAAGAAAATACATTTTTCATTTACACATGCCTCAGACAGCGCGTATCTTCTCATAGACAGGTCGCAGATTAGAAGGGCCCTTCTCAACATATTGTATAACAGCATCAATGCGATAGAGGGGGAGGGGGCCATCGAGGTGAATGGGTACCCGGCAAGGGGAAAGCAGGGGTATTATGTTGTTTCGATACGCGACGACGGTACGGGGATTCCGGAGGAGATCAAAGACAGGATCTTCGACCCGTATTTTTCAAAGGACGTCAGGGGGACCGGCCTCGGGCTCACCATAGTCGAGAAAATCGTTCTGGACAACAACGGCAGGATATGGTTCGAGTCGAGGCCTGGAGAGACGACATTCTATATGGAGTTCAAGCTGGCATGAGGACGGTTCTCGTAGTAGACGATGAGAAAAACATCAGGGAAACGCTCAAGGATGTACTTGAGGACGAGGGATACAACGTGCTGCTGGCTGAGGACGGGAAGCAGGCGATCGATGTCCTCAAAACCTCAAGGGTCGACGTGATGCTTCTGGACCTGTGGCTTCCGAAAATTGGCGGCATGGAGGTGCTCGACAGGGTAAAAAGGCAGCACGGCGATGTCGAGATCATTATCGTGTCCGGACACGGCACGATAGACACCGCAGTCAAGGCGACGAAGATCGGTGCGTTCGATTTCATCGAGAAACCCCTGTCGCTCGACAGGGTGCTTGGCGTGGTGGACCATGCGGTGAAGATGAGCAGGCTTAAAAGCGAGAATGTCCTTCTCAAAGAGGGAAACAGGAAGAAGTATTATATGGTGGAAGGAAAGAGCGAGGCGCACAGGGAGGTCGAAGACCTCGTTGCGAGCTGTGCCGGGAGCAACTCGCGTGTACTGATCACGGGTGAGAACGGGACCGGCAAGGAGGTGGTCGCCCGGAGGATTCACGACATGAGCATTCGAAAGGGCGCACCCTTTGTCGCGGTGAACTGTGCCGCTATCCCGGATACTCTTATCGAATCCGAGCTGTTCGGTTATCAGAAGGGGGCGTTCACCGGAGCATTGGAAGACAAGAAGGGCAGGTTCGAGCTCGCAGATACGGGTACGATTTTCCTGGACGAAATCGCCGATATGAGCCTCGAAGCGCAATCGAAGGTTCTCCGCGTCCTAGAAGACATGCAGTTCGAACGAGTAGGCGGAGTCGAGCCGATCAAGGTCGATGTCAGGGTGATAGCCGCGACGAACAAGGAAGTGGCCAAGGAGATAAAGGGAGGCAGGTTCCGGGAGGACCTCTACTACAGGCTGAACGTGGTTCCCATACATATCAGACCGCTCCGAGAACGGCGGGAGGATATTCCGGCGCTCATCGATTACTACCTCGAGTTTTTCGCGGGCGAGAACAACAAGAAAAAGAAGGAGATAGGGGAAGACGCCATGCGGTTTCTGACGCAGAAATACGCCTGGCCGGGTAATATCCGGGAGCTGAAGAACCTCATGGAGCGTCTCAGCATACTTGCTCGCGGGAAGAGTATCGGCATCGAGGATGTGCGGAACAATATCCCGTCCGTCAGGGAATCGGCCATGCTCAGCGGTGAGATGGGCATCCGGGAGGCGGGCCTCCGTGAGGCGAGAGAGAGCTTCGAGCGCAACGTCATCGAGACGACGCTTCGCGAAAACGACTATAATATATCGAAAGCGGCGAAAGTGCTGAAGATAGAGCGGACGAACCTCTATAAGCTTGTTAAGAAGCTCGATATCGAGATCAAGAGATAACCACTCTTCTTGAAATTGGTGACGGTATTTGTAATTCGAGTTCTCGTGCCGCGTCGTTTGGATGAAGTTGTCGAAAACGATTGAATAAATCACATACGATTATCATGTCCCGATTCTCTTAGAGGGGCTTCGCGCGACCATACGTTGTTTCGACGCTGTACATAAACGGCACATGCATGTTTTTATATAACTCTCAGATCTGAACCGGATATATCGATGGCTGTTGCCGACGTACTACTTGCCGAGATCGAACGGGGCGGTGTCCGCCCCGTATATCTCCTCTTAGGAGAAGACCGCGGGTCCAAGGAAGAGGTGGTACAGTCTGTCAAGAAGTCCCTCTTCAAAAACAGCGAGGAATCCACTGCGGGCAGCTCGGTTTTTTACGGGGACGAGACGCCGGTATATGCGATCGTAGAGGCTCTGGGTGCCTCTTCGATGTTTTCGGCGAAGAGCCTGGTGGTGGTGCACGATTTCGACCGCATAGGGAACAAGAAACCGATCTTGGAGTATGCCGAGAGGCCGGACAAAGATACCGTTCTCATGCTTCTCTCCGAAAAGAACTCGATGGCGAAGTCCGTTACGGATGCCGTTTTAAAGCACGGAAAGGCGGCGACCTTCTGGACCATGTTTCAAAACGAGGGGGAACGCTGGCTCTCCCGGTACCTGAAGCGTCTCGGCGTAAACGCGGAGCAGGAGGCGGTCGGGTATATAGTTGAAGTCACGGGAACCGGAAAACTCGAGATGAAGAGCCAAGCGGAGCACATCGTCAACTATCTCGAGAAAGACGAGCCCCTCGCCCTGGATACTGCGAAGCGTATAATCACAAAGCTGTACAGATACACGGTGTTCGACCTTGCCAACCGTCTCTTCATAGCAAAGCCGGGTGAGATCATTTCCGTGTTCAGGTGGCTCGTGCGGACCGGAGAAGACCTCGTAAAGATCGAGTATTTCTGCATCAGGGAGATCGGCAAGATCGCGAGGGCGCTGGCGATGCTTCGTGAGAACCACACGTTTCCTCAGATAGTGAAGAAGCTCGGTTTCAGAAAGAGCGAATCGGCGAGGATAAACAGGATACTGTCCACGGTGACGGAGCAGAGGATACGAAGCATCTATACCGCGCTTACCGAGCTTGACCGGACGCTGAAGTCGAAACCGAAGGATGTCGGACTTGCCGAATTCGAAATGGTGCTGATACGGATGGCCGGATAAGAAAGGAGGACCCCATGCCGGATATCGTGTCGATCGGAGAGGCCCTGATCGATTTTCTTTCCATTGACAGGGAGGTAAGCCTCGAGGAGACAAGCGGATTCACGGTCGCTCCCGGGGGGGCGCCGGCCAACCTGGCCGCGGCCGTTTCGAAGCTCGGCGGAAGCTCCGGATTCATCGGGAAGGTCGGCATGGATGCGTTCGGCAGGAAGATCCGCGATACGCTCTTACACACAGGCGTCGACGTCGAGCATCTCGTGCTGGACCGTTCGGTCAACACAACTCTCGCCTTCATCGCGGTGAAAAGAAACAGCGAGCCCGACTTCATGTTCTTTCGTAGACACTGCGGCGCGGACCTCGCGCTCCGCCGGAGCGAGATTGACGAAGGGTACGTCTCGGAGTCGAGGGTACTGCACTTCGGCTCGCTGAGTTTCACCGGGGAACCGCTCGGTGCGGCCACGGAACGGGCGATCGCCTTCGCAAGGGGGGCGGGCCGCATCGTCACGTACGACCCGAACCTCAGGCCCAGCCTGTGGGAGAGCATGGAGCAGGCAAAAGCACGAATCACCGGCGGGCTGGAGTACGCCGATATCGTCAAGTGCACGCAGGAGGAGATGGAGTTTATCACGGATACGAACGACCTCTTGAAGGGGACGAACTCGATCATGAAATACGGACCGAGGATGGTGATAATGACGAGAGGGGGTGAGTCCTGCTTCTTCAACAACGGGGACGTGTCGTTCGAGTTTCCCACGTACGAGGTCAAGTGCGTCGATACGACCGGGGCGGGAGATGCGTTCTTCGGGGGCGTGCTGGTAAACCTCGTGGATATGATGAAAAAGGATCTGCCGGTCTTCGACATCGACCGTGAAACGGCCGAGCGGATCATGCGTTTCGCGTGTGCGTGCGGTGCCATCACCGTGACAAAAAAGGGCGTGATACCGGCACTCCCCACCCGCGCGGAGGTGGAGGTGTTTTTGGAATCCCGTACGGGATAACAATGCCGGACGGGAGCGGGGAGGCTTGTGCGGTACCCTGCGAAGGGTGGTATACTCCTAAAAAAAAGTCGATCGCCGACTACTATGCCCAGCTGAAGTCTTTACGGATAGCGGGATACTTCCCTTTTTGAAAGGCGCCGTATCGGCAATGAATCATTCATCCAGGACCGTACGAACAGCGGCGGCCAAGTCGCTCATCGAAATGGGCTTTCCGATCACCTCACGAATGTTATAGTGTTTTTGAATGTCTGTATTTAGTTTTTCACCGTATCCCGTCATAAGAATGACCGGTAGATCGGGATGGGTAGTATGTATGTGTTTTGCGAGCTCCAGACCGGTTGTCCCGGGCATGGTTAGATCGGTGATTACCAGATCATACCCGGCCGGTTTCCTATCGAAGCTCTTTAATGCATCCACGCCGCAATTGTGTGCCTCTACCGAATAGCCGAGTCCCGCCAATATCGTTTTTATCACGGAAAGTACCAGTTTTTCATCATCGACGACTAGTATCGATTCGTCGCCCCTCAAAACCGGCTTTGTACCGTTACCGCCTGTTTCCACCGCTTTTTTAATAACCGGCAGATAGACATGAAACGTCGATCCTTTTTTTGGTTCGCTTTGAACGATTATTTCGCCCAGATGGCTTCGAACGATCCCATGAACGACCGAGAGTCCCAATCCGCTTCCCTTATCCACTGATTTTGTCGTAAAAAACGGTTCGAAAATCCGGTCGATGGTGGATTCGTCCATTCCGATACCGCTGTCTCGAACGGTCAGCCGAACATACTCATTCTCGGAAAGGTTTGAATAGATCTTGGCGGTGGCTTCGTCTACCGTTACCTGCGTCAACTCGATGGCCAGCACTCCGCCTTTTTCTTCCATGGCATGAAAGGCGTTTGTACACAGATTGACGATGATCTGCTGGATCTGCCCGGGATCGGCGAACACTTTTCCACACGAATCGTCGATATGCTGCCGTATTTCAATGGTTGAAGGGATGGACGGGCGCAGCAGCTTCAACGCTTCTTTGATAAGGTGCTGTACAGTCAGCGGCTTTCTGTCCTTTTCTATCTGCCTGCTGAAGGTGAGAATTTGCTTGACCAGGTCTTTCGCGCGATTCGCACCTTTTAAGATCGCTTCCAAGTAATCGACGAGATGATCGTCTGCCGGCATTTCCGATAATGCCAGATCGGAATACCCTATGATGGGCGTCAGGATATTGTTGAAATCATGAGCGATACCGCCGGCGAGCGTGCCGACGGTTTCCAGTCTTTGCGATCGCCGAAGCTGCTTCTCCAACTTCGCCTTTTCTTCCGCGGCCCGCTTTCTTTCGGTTGAATCCCGTGCCACCCCCAGTATTACGGCTTTTCCCTTCAGCGTGATAGCGTTTAAATGTACCTCGACGGGATACTTGCTTCCGTCTTTTCGTTTATTGGTCGTTTCTATTCTGACGAAACCGCTTTGCTGTAATCGAAGCCAGAGTTTTTCTCGATCGCCCCTTGCAACGCTTTCGGCGTCGATATCCGCAACCGTCATTTTATACATCTCTTCCTGTGAGTATCCGGTATTTTTACAGAGAGCGTCGTTCACCATAATAAATCGTCCTTCCGTATCGTGGACGAATACGGAGTCGGGAAAATTCTCGATAACGACCCTGAATCTCTCCTCGCTCTCGCGCAGCCGCTCCTCCGCCCGCTTGCGATCCGAGATGTCACGGCATACGCAGAACACCAGTTTCTGCCCCCCGCATACGGCGCCATTTGTGCTGATCTCGACGTCGTAGTACGAGCCGTCCTTCCGGCGGTGGCGTGTCTCGAAATGATCGCCTTTTTCGTCCACCTTCCGAAGCATTTCCTTAAGCTCCTCGGGCGGGAAATGGGTGTCCCAGTCCCACAGGTGGAGCTGTAAAACCTCCTCCGGCGAGTAGCCGAGCATTTCGGCATACCGCTGGTTCGCCTCATATACTTTGCCGTTTTCATCGAGGACGACGATCCCGTCTCTCGATTGCTCCACCAGGATGCGTCGCCGGACCGCTTCTTCCTTCAGCTCCTCCTCCGCCTTTTTACGGTCCGTGATGTCTACGATTATACTCTGCAGGCCGGTTACCCTGTTTTCTCGAATCAAAGGCGCGGAATAGATCATTATAGGGAACGTCGTTCCGTCTTTTTTCAGTGCCGTGTATTCGTTGCCGCCGCTTTTCTGTTTTCCGCGCATGATCTCCTTCATATTGGAAGCAGCACGTTTATGGTCTTGCGGGACGAGCATCTGCAGGGCAGTTAAACCCTTGTTGAAATCCCTTTTCGTGTAGCCGTACGCTTTCAACGCATAATCGTTGATGTAGGTAAGAACTCCATTTTCGTCTGTTTCACAGACGATCTGTGGAAGCGACTTGATCAGTTCAAGGCCCTGTTGATCTCTTTCCGTGGGTTTATCTTTCGATTTTTCCTCCCCGGCCCTGGATTTTTCGGATTCCGAGACAAGGCGGCGCATCGTTTGCAGCTCTGCGATAAGCTGAGTTTTTGTTTTATCCCTGTCCTTCATGGCGTGCCTCCGGTAATGGAGGATTTTAATGGAGTGTTTCGCTTTCGGATGAGTGCTGTGTTACAATTGAGCGTATGATGGATTTTGTTGGGTCTCATAGTTTATTATAAACCGTTTGACGCATTCATATAAATCAGTAATAACAACCGGTCGTTCTTTTTCCACTAAAGAACGATACCGTTTGGGAGAGATACGGGAATAAAGATAAAACAATGGTGAAGGTATTTCTCCATCGTCACGCCCGGCCTGAGCCGGGAGAATATATTGCTCTTATTTGCAGGGGATATCTATATTATAAATATAACCGTAACCACGATGGATGTCATGAAAATATTTTGCCTTCTGGACGCCGCGGGGAAGAGCAGCTTGTCGATGGACCTCGTGAAAAGGATAGAAGCCGTTACCCGAAAAGAGGGCCACTCGCTCGAAGTGCTCGATCTGTATGAGGGCGACCTCGCCTACTGTACCGGGTGCCTGCGCTGCTGGTCATCGGAGTCCACGGAATGCGTTACGAAAGATAGGTTGCCGGAGATCGAAATGAGGCTTTCGGGTTGCGGCCTGCTGCTCTTTCTTGTGCCGGTTCGTTTCGGCACGTTTTCCTCGACGATCAAGATCGCCGTGGACAAGGGGCTCGGGAACAAGCTGCATGAGGAAAAACCGGGCAAGCGCTATCCGCGGCTTTTCATAGGCTTCGGCGAAGATACAAGCGATGAAGAAACGCGTTGCTTTACCGATATCATAGAAAAGCACATGGGCAAGGCCGATATCGTTCACCCCGAGCTGTCGGAAATGCCGGCCGACGTCATGGTGACGAGGTCGCTTGTGGACAACGAAGAAATTTGCAGCCGGATTGTGCGGATGTATCTGCGCGGGGAGAAATGATGAAGAACGTCTGCATGGTCAACGGAAGCCCGAGCGGAAATAGCGCGACCTCCCTCGCGTTTCTAAAGGACCTCGACGACTTCCTGGACGGAACCCTTTTCCGGAAAGAATACGTATCCCTCAACATGAAAGCGGGGGAGACGAACCCCGTAGCTTCGATGGATGCCATGGCGGGATCGGACGCCCTGATCTTCTCGTTTCCCCTGTATGCGTATACGCTTCCCGCGCCTTTCACGAGACTTTTGGAAGACTACTGCAAACGGAAAGAAAGCCGGCCGGCCGAAGAAAAAGCGGCGAGGGTATATGCCATCGTCAACAGCGGATACCCGGTTCCGGACGTCAACGCAGAGGCCTTGCGGGTGATGAAGAACTTCTGCATGCGGGCGGGGCTGTTCTGGCGGTTCGGCACGGCGATCGGCGGGGGCCTGGTCGTCGCGATGACGAGGAACGTCCCAATCGTCAACAGGAAGCTTTTGAAGGTATACGGGCTGATCAGGGAGGACATCCAAGGCTGCGGCTTAAAACCCCTCTCTGACGTCTCAATCAAGCCGGTTATCCCGAAAGGGATGATGATCTACATGAAGGACAGCAGGTGGGCGAAGAGGTACATGGGAAGGAGACCGTAGAATGAACAGCCGGCAGGGGGATTTCTAGCTGTAAGGTGGCCAGACGGCGTGTCGCTCTGTCTTGTTACAGGTGATAAAAGCTACCGGTTATCGGCGCATCGCTGAAAAGCTTCCATCCGGCAGCTGGTTTTAACAGGTAAATATCCGATTCCGCATGTCAGATTACAGATCTAAAAGCCATCCTTTTTTTGTCTTTTCCGCTCCTTTCCTCATCGACCCGAGAAAGGAAGACCTGAGCGTGTCGCTCATAAGGGCCTTTTTTACGGGGGTTAGCCTTAAAAACCCCCCGACAATGCCTCTCATCACCTTTTGCGTTATGCTTCGAGGATTACTGAAGATCTGGTTTTGGAGAGTTCCTCTTTCGAGACATTGCAGAATTACTCTCTCAAAGGTTGTTTCAGGATGAATGACTCTTTTTTCGCGCTTGATCAGCGTAAGGGCCTTCGTTCTATCGCATTGCAGGACGCACACACCGCAGCCGATGCAAATATCCGTATCGATCCTAAGTTTTGTTTTCTTCGTTTTCGGATCGTTTGCAGGCACCAATTCGATTGCACCGATCGGACATGCGCTCGCGCATTTCCCGCACCCCGTACATCTGTCTCGATCGACGTCGGCTATATAACTCGATGTTACTATTGTATTCGTATACCCGAATTCGCGTATCCCCGCAAGCACGTTGCAGCAGCATCCGCAGCACTGGCAGATGAAGGTAACGTTGTTTTTTACGTTATCGGCGCTGAACACAAGTCCCATCTCTCTTGAAACGGCGAGGCTTTGGAGCATTTCCTGCCTGGATACTTCTTTCGCCAGGTTGTTTCTTATAAGATAATCGGCCGCATATCCGAAAGAAGCGCAGGTTTGAAGCGGAACCTCACACGATTTCTTATCGACATGGAGTTTTTCATGACGGCAGGAGCAGATGCCGATTGCGAGTTTGGAAGCTTCTTCAACGATAGCCGTCGCTTTTTCGTAATGGAGCACTTCCACATATTCCGTGTTTCTTATGGTGTTTTCGTGCGGCAGCGCCCGTATGGGAGAAACCAGTTCGCCGTTTTGAAAATTCACCGTATGGAAACCGCCGTCTTCCATGTATTCGTTGAAAAGCCGTGCCCACTCTTTTATATCGAGGTTGCCGCCCGTTCTCATCATTGTGAACTCGAATACTCCGATAACCATGGGAGAAGGCGTATAATGAAATTCGTCCCGTATCAATAAATCTATGACAAGGCCCTTGGCGCATAAACCCTCGAGGATTCGAAGCAGTTTCGATTTTTCGTACCCCGTGGTCTTTTCGATTCGATCGATCGTGGAAAGGCCGTAGGGCATCTTGACGATTACGTCCGCTTCCTCTTCCGAATACAGCGTTTTTATTATTCTATAAAAGGTTTCGTTTTGTTTGACCCTGACTGTCAGGCCGTCGAGTTTTTTACCGAGGCTTTTGTAGATATCTTTTCCTACCATGTGCCCCATAAAAGCGTTCCTTTAAGGTATGATGACGAAATCTTCCTGATAACAATGACTCTAATTAAGATAGGAAATCTGTAAACGTGGTTTCACTCCGATTTTTCCTTTATACAGTCTTGATAATGCCCAGATACACTTGCTTGATGAGCCAAGCAAGACAATTTACGCACAGCCGGATGTTGGGCCGCCGCTTGGGTCGGTTTGAATTGTCTCTTCCATAAGTACCAGGCACCCGACTTCAGAGCTTGAATTAAGGAAGCCGGACAGTATCTGGCATTTATATCTTCTTTTCTCTTTTCAGTTTTCGTTTTTCCTTCGGACTGTGCTGGGCTTTTTTCTGTTGTTCCCTTTTACCTTTATCCTTTTTCCCTTTATCACCCATACCTGTTTCTCCTAGCTTTAAGATGACTTGCGCATAATTGCAATGTAACTCCTCATTCGATCGTAGAGATTAACGGATGAGATTTTTAGTGTCAATGCCAAACGACTCCAGCATACACGAAACTTTCTCAATGAACTTTTCAGCCGTTTCGTTGGATGGATTAAAACAGATCGGCACAGCGTATTGACGGTGTTCGATCTGATGCCCCAAAATTGCAAATTTCTCGTCCATCCTCCGGTACTATCTATCATGCGGCCAGACTCGATCCTATTGATAAACGCTACTCGGAAAAGTACCGTCGAACCTTAGAAGCGATCTGCCGATCCGTCATCTTGTCAACTGTTTCAATGCCCACAATTCGTCCGCCGAGGTTGTTTTCTTCAAGACATTTTTTCAGTTCGCCCTTTGTCTCACCAGGACCAAATATTTAAGGTTCTTCTCCGATTTAGGTGCAATAATTCAATGAAAATTACTTGCTAACTATAAGCATTACCATGAGTTATATTGATCTCTTCTT